>JBOFZK010000054.1:0-10669 GCA_051655145.1 Metamycoplasmataceae bacterium | reverse complement strand
ATTTTCTTCTAATCAGCAAGCTAATAATATTCGTGTTATAGATCAAAGAAATTCAATTTTTAAAACTACTACTTCTAATGGATTCTATGTAAGAAATCTTTCTTTAAATAAAAAACAAAATCAAAACCAAGCAACTTTTAGAGTTACAAGAACAAGTGATAATAAAATTATTGTAAGACAAGAATTCCAATATAATATTCAACAAACACCTTCATACACAGCTATTATTTCTCCAGTAATTTTAGAATGAACTGTTAATGTTAGTGAATTAATTTAATACATAAAAAAAACACTAATTTTTTTAGTGTTTTTAATATTTAAAATAATAAATTATTTAGAGGTTTTTAATTTTGTAAAATCATAACCAGGAGCACCGGTTTTTCTATCTTTAAAGAAGAAGTTTGGTGTATAGAATAAATCAGCACCAGAGAAGGTTATTAAATTTTGATTTGCTAGATTTTTCTGAGCAAATGTTCCTCAAAAAATAGCAACAGGTCTTACTTCCCCTTTATGAAGAATAGTTATTAATGATCCACTACCACCAGCTCCAACTATTAAATTAGGGAACATTATATTATTTGACATACTATATCATTCTTCTCCACCAAGTTTAACAGCATTTCCTTTACTTAAACTAGGATCGGTATATCATTGAGTTCCACCTTTAATAGGAAGAGTTGTTGTTTGAGGAACTCAGAATTGATTTCTTGTATAACTTTTAACGGTTCAAAAACCACCTGGATATCCTCCAACATAAAATGTTTGATCTTCAATATTTTCAAAAATTTCTCTAAATTCAGCTTCAGTATCAATTCAATCATAATTTATATTTTTATTTTTATTTATATGTTTACTAACATCAAAAGGTTTGTTAGAAATATCTGTTCCAACTGTTTTAACTCTTAAAACAGCAAAATCTAACATATTTCTTCTTTTACCATTAATATCATAATTAGCGGTTGTATCAAGAGCAAGATCTACTAATTCCATTTCATTTTGCGAAATATCAACTAAATATACCAAACCACGATCATTAATGCTTGCTTGTTTATCTCTTGAAAAGTTTAATCTTGCAAACTTGTGGTAATTATCTTCTTTTAAATAGAATCCATGAACAGGTTTTTGTTTTGTATCTGCAGGTATAGTTTTTGTAAGCAGATTACCAATTACGTGAATATTTGTTCCAAAATATGTTCATTCATCAGTTGTATCAGTTGCAGGTTTAGGATAATATCAAGCAGTTCCTGATTCTTCAAATTCTTCATTAGGTCTATTAGGATCAAAAACAGCAGAAGTTAATTGAACAGTTGTATCTTTATAAAAATCAACAATTTTTTTCTCATTAGCATCTAATGTTGGAAATTCTGTTGGAGATAAAGGAGATGAAGATAATCATTTAAAAGGATAATTAGGACCATTTTGATTTTCTCTACTTCTTGCAGGCCCTGCTTCATTTTCATCTTGTTGTCTTGGCATTCATTGATGAACAAGATTAGGTCCTGTAGTTGGATTAGTTTCTCTTTCTGGTAAATTTCATCATGATTCTAAAGTATCTACTTGAATATATTTTCCTAATGAATATCCACTATTTGCTCTTAAAGATATTGCAGTTCCATATTGATTAATACTTGATGAAATATTTTTAATATTTTCATTAGTAATATTTTTAAAATATTTATTTAAAACTGCAAGTTTTTTTGTTGGATCGTTAAAATTAGAAATATCTTGTTTTGTAATTGTTTTAGTATTAGGTATTAATTCTATTTTCAAGAATTGAGGAGAAGGCGCAAAAGTAGTAACGGTTCCTGAAGTTATGTCATATACATTGTTTCCACCATTTGTTTGTGGAACAAAAATATAACCGGTTTTAGTTTTTATAGTTATTTTATTATTGGTTGTATCAACATTTTTAATTTCTACAAAATCAAATTCTCCATTATCATCTTCTAAAACAGGTTTAAAAAATTTTAATAAAATTTTTAATCTCTCATTACCAGGAATTAAAGGATCTTTTAAACTATTAAAATCTTCTTTAAATATTCCTGAGGGAAATTCTATATTTTTAATATAAACTAATTTTGAAACTCCTTTAACTTTATTTGATTCTACCTGTCTTTTATCTCCATTAAAAGTATATCCAGCCTCACTATAAATAGTAACTGTATTCTTTCCATAAGAAAAAGCAGGATCAGTAACACCTTTTATAGTTTCTGCTGTAAGCCCATCAAAAACTTTACTTAAAGCTTTAAGTTTAATAGCATTATCTTGGCTTTTCATTTCTTCTACATCTTGATCAGTGAAATTAACCTCAGTACTTTTTGCTGTAATAATTAAATCAACTTTTGGTGCTCTTGGAAACTTAATAGAATCTAATTTATTAGTATTATTAGCAAAAACATATCCAGTTTTTGTTGTTAAATTAACTTGTGTAAAACCTGTATAATCAAATGTTTGTATATGTTTAATGCTATTTTCATCAATTCCAGTAAATAGTTTATTTAAATATTTAATTTTATCAGCAATAGGAGTAGCTCCGTGTCTAATAGCTCTTAATTCAGGTTCAGTCATCGGAGTTCCATCGACTTTATCTTTAGCTGCAATATTTAATTTTACAATTTCAGTAGGAGGAGGAATTACTTCTGGTTCAACTGTGAATTGATTTGAAGTTATAAAAGAATCTTTGTTATTAAAAATATATCCTTTAATAGCTGTTAATTTAATATTAGTAGTTTTACCATTGACATCTACTTTTTCAATATTAAATCAGTTAATATTACTATTATTAATTCCTGTAAATAATTTATTTAATGATGATAGTTTATTGGTAATAATTGAACCTAAAATATTATCTATATCTATTTTTTCAATTTTATCTGTAATTGCTTTAGCAGAAACAGGAATATTTATATTTTCTTTTGGTAATACAGTATATATAGTTTCTAAATCAAAAAGTTTACCTTCGAAATGATAACCTTGAATTGGTTTAATAATAATTTTAGTTTCTTTTTCATTTAAAGTAAATAAAATTTTTGAAATATTTGTAATATCAATTCCATTAAAAGCTTTATCTAAAATAGGTTTTATTTGCTCAGTAACAACTCCATCTTGACTTTTTAATATATTTAATTCATTTTCACTAATTTGGATTTGATTAGCTTTTTTACTTATTTTTAATTCAGTAGTTACGACTGGAGGAGGAACTACTTCTGTACTAATTGTAAATGTATTTGAGGTTATAAATGTTTCTGTATTATTAAAAATATATCCTTCATTTGCTGTTAATTTAATATTATTGCTTTTATCAGTATTATCGATTTTTTCAATTTTAAATAATGAAATATTTGTATTATCTACTCCATTAAATAATTTATTTAAGGAAGTTATTTTATCAGCATTAACAGAACCTAAAATATTCTTAATATCTTGTTCTTGAATTTTATCTTTAATTTCTTTAATAGAAATAGCAATATTTTGATTTTCTTTTTTAATAGTATATGAAACTTCTAAACTATTAAGTTTACCTTCAAAATAATAACCTTCAATTGGTGTAATTATAATTTTAGTTTCAGTTTCATTTAAAGTAAATAAGATTTTTGAAATATTTGTAGAATCAATTCCAACAAATGCTTTATCTAAAATTATTTTAATTTGTTCAGTAATAATACTATTTTTATTTTTTGGTTTTAAAATATCAAATTCACTTTGACTAAGTTCAATTGAATCGGCTCTTTTTTTAACTTTTAATTCTTTTTCATCTTTTATTACATTTTGAGAGGTACAACTTATTACAGTTAAAATAGTTCCCATCGATAATGAAATTGCTGAAAACAGCAAAATGTTTTTTTTAAATTTTTTCATAATATTCTCCTATTTTATTTAGGTGTTTTTACCTTTGTAAAGTCATAACCAGGAACGCTATTTGTTTGACTTTTAAAGAAATAGTTTGGTGTGTAAAATAAATCAGCACCAGACATAGGTATTATATTTTTATTACCTACTAAATTATCTGAAACAAATGAAGCAAATTCTCCTCAAAAAATAGCAACCGGTCTTATTTTTCCTTTGTGAATAATAGTAATTAAAGAACCACTAGAACCAGGTCCTATTGGGAAATTAGGAAACATTAAATTATTTGACATGTTATATCATTCTTCTCCGTTTTGACCACCAAGTTTAACAGCATCATATTTGCTAAAATTTGGATCTGTATATCATATAGATCCTGATTTAATAAGAGAAGTTGAAGTTTGAGGAACTCAAAATTGATTCCTTGTATAACTTTTAATAGTTCAAAAACCTTTTGGATATCCTCCTACATAAAAAGTCATATTTTCAATATCTTTAAAAACTTCTTCAAATTCTGCTTCAGTATCAATTCAATCATAAACTAAATCATTTTGCTTATTAATATGCTGCTTAATATCAAAACGATTACCTCGACCATCTTTACCAATTGTTTTAACTCTAATAATTGCATAATCTAACATATTTCTGTTTGTGCCATTAATATCATAATCGGCAGATGTATTAAGAGCAAGATCTACTAATTCAATTTCTCCTTTTGAAACATCTGCTCAATATGTATGATCATAATCATTTATGCTTGCTTGCTTATCTCTAGTAAAATTTAATCTTATATCTTTATGTCTAATATCTTCTTTTAAATAAAATCCATGAACTGGTTTTTGAGTTGATCCAGCAGGTATAGTTTTAACAAGATCATTAGTAATTACGTGAATATTGGTTCCAAAATAAGTTCAATCATTAGTTTTATCTCATTCAGGTTTAGGATAATTTCAAATTGTTCCTGATTCAGAATATTCATCATCACCATCTCAAACTGGTAAAGATATTCTAGCTGTTGTATTTTTATAAAAATCAACAATTTTTTGTTCATCAGGAGATAAGTTTGTTGGGAAATCATTTGGTTTTTGAGGAGTTGCAGATAATCATTTAAAAGGACGATTAGAAGCATCTAAATTTTCCATAGTTTGTACAGGTGCCGCTTCAACTTCGGTTTGTTGTCTTGGCATTCATTGAGAAACTGGATTAGCTCCTGTAGTAGGATTGGTTCCTTTTTCTGGTAAATTTCATCAAGAATCTAAATTACTTATTTGTATAAATTTTCCTAATGAATATCCACTATTTGCTTTTAAAGTTATAATAGTTTTATAAGTATTAACATCTGCTGAAAAATGATTTATATTTGAACTTGTAATACCTGTAAAATATTTATTTAAAACTGCAAGTTTTTTACTTGGATTAGTTAAATCAGCAATATCAGTACTTGTAATTGTTGGAGTTTTAGGAACTAGTCCAATATTAAGAAATTGAGGAGCAGTTGAAAAACTAGTAACTGTATTAGAAGTTATTTCACGTACATTTGGCCCATCAGGAGTTTGTCTAAGAAAAATAAAACCAGGTTTAGCTTCTAAAGTTATTTTATTATCCGCTATAGATTTAATATTTACTGAATCAAATTCATCGAATCAATTTGATTCTGGTTTAAAAAACTTTAAGAAAATATTTATTTTTTCTTTTCTTGTAATTATAGGATCTTTAATATTTTTAAAATCTTCTTGGAATACACCAGATGGATTTTGAAGAGGTTTAATATAAACTAATTTAGAAATACCAGTTACTATATTTGATTCTATTTGCGTTTTATCATTTGGGAATAAATATCCATAACTTCTAAATATAAATATAGTATTACGGTTATTTCCTAATAAAGGCTCATTAATTCCTTTTATATTATCTTTTGTAAAACCATCAAAAACTTTACTTAAAACTGCTAATTTAAGATCATTATTTTTGCTTTTCATATCTTCAGCATCTTGATCAGCAAATACAATCTTACCAGTTTTTGCAGTAACATTAATTAAAACTTTTTGCGCTTCTGGGAAAACAACAGAATCTAATCTTGTCGATCCATCAGAAAAACTATAACCAAATGCTGTTGTTAAAAAAATTTGATTTTTAGTTGCTACATAATCACTTTTTATATGTTTAATATTATTAAGATCAATTCCATCAAATACTTTAGTTAAAATACTTAATTTCTCTTCATCACTTGTATCACCTTTATATATCGCTCTTAAATCAGGTTCAGTTAAAGCTATTCCTTCAACTGCTTTTTTTGCAGTAATATTTAATTTTTTATTTTCAACAATAGGAGGAAGAACTCCTGAATCAATTGTAAATTTATTTGAAGTTAAAGATGCTGAAGTATTGTTAAAAATATATCCTTTATTAGCAATTAATTTAATATTAGAAGGTTTATTGTTATTATCATTTATTTTTTCAATATCAAAAAAATTAATATTAGCATGATCAATTCCGGTAAATAATTTATTTAATGATGATATTTTATCGACAATAATAGAGCCTAAAATATTTTGAATATCTTTTTCTTGAATTTTCTCTGTAATTTCTTTAATGGAAACATTAATATTAATATCTTTGATATCTGTTTTTACAGTATATAAAACATTTAAAATATTAAGTTTGCCTTCAAAATAATAACTTTCAATTGGTGTAATTATAATTTTAGTTTCAGTTTCATTTAAATTAAATAAAATTTTTGAAATATTTGTAGAATCAATTCCGAAAAATATTTTATCTAAAATCGTTTTTACTTGTTCAGTAACAACTCCATTTTTACTTTTGGGTTTTAAAATATCAAATTCACTTTGACTAAGTTCAATAGAGTTTACACTCTTTTTAATTGTCAGTTCTTTTTCATCTTTTATTACATTTTCCGATGTACAACTTACTACAGTTAAAATAACTCCTGTAGTTAAAGCTAAAACAGAAAACAATAAGAAAATAATTTTATTCTTTTTTATTTTTTTCATAAAAACCTCCAAATATCTTTTTGATTAGATATATTTAAAATAATTAGTAATAATTTATTTAGCAGTTTTTACTTTTGTAAAATTATAACCTGGTGCGCTATCTGTTTGAGATTTAAAGAAATAATTTGGTGTATAGAATAAATCAGCACCAGCCATAGGTATTAGATTTTTATTATTGAAATCATTTGCAGCAAATTCCCCTCAAAATATACCAACTGGTCTTACTACTCCTTTATGAAGAATAGTAACTACTGAACCACTAGATCCACCACCCATTGGGAAATTAGGGAACATTAAACTATTTGACATACTATATCACTCTTCTCCGCCATTTATTCCACCAAGTTTAACAGCATCATACTGACTTAAATTTGGATCAGTATATCATTTTGTTCCTGATTTAATAGGAAGAGTTGAAGTTTGAGGAACTCAGAATTGATTTCTTGTATAACTTTTAATAGTTCAGAATCCACTTGGGTATCCTCCAATATAAAATGTTAAATCTTCAATGTTTTCAAAAATTTCTTTAAATTCTGCTTCGGTATCAATTCAATCATAATTGAGATTTTTATTTTTATTTATATGCTTATTAATATCGAAAGGAACACCGAAATAATTTCTTCCGATTGTTTTAACTCTAATAATAGCAAAGTCAAGCATATTTCTATTTTTTTTATTAACATCATAATCAGGAGATGTATTAAGTGCGAGGTCAACTAATTCGATTTCTCCTTTTGAAACGTCTGCTCAATAAAGATCACTTAAACTACCTTCAGTTGCATCTCCTCTAAGAAAACTAAATTTTATTTCTTTATGTTGGTCATCTTCTCTTAAATAAAATCCATGCACTGGTTTCTGAGTTGAAGTAGGAAGTTTAGTTTTTGTAAGGTTATTAGTAATTACGTGAATATTTGTTGCGAAATAAGTTCAATCATTAGTTTTATCTCAATCAGGTTTAGGGTAATATCAAACTGTTCCTGATTCTGCATATTCTACTCCATCAACTCAAACTGGTGAAGTTATTCGAGCAGTTGTATCTTTATAAAAGTCAACTACTTGTTGTTCTTCCTTATTTAAAGTTGGAAAAACATTTGGTTTTTGAGGAGTAGATGATAATCATTTAAAAGGACGATTAGAAGCATCTAAGTTTTCAGCATTTCAATTAGGTGCTGCTTCAACTTCATTTTGTTGTCTTGGCATCCATTGTTGAACTGGATTTGCTCCTGTGGTTGGATTAGTTCCTTTTTCAGGTAAATTTCATCAAGAATCTAAGGTATTTCTTTGGATAAATTGTCCTAATGAATATCCATTATTTACTCTTAATGATAAGATAGTTTTTGGAGCATTAACACTCACTGAAAAATTATTCATATTTGCAGTAGTAACATTAGTAAAATATTTATTTAAAACACCTAGTTTTTTAGTTGGATTATTTAAATCGGCAATATCTGTACTTGTAATTGGTTTAGTTTTAGGAACTAATCCAATATTAAGGAATTTCGGTGCAGTTGCAAAAGAAGTTACAGTATTAGAAGTTATTTCATATACATTTTTCCCACCTTTAACAAGGAAAATAAAACCTTTTTTAGCCTCTAAAGTTATTTTATCATTAGATATAGATTTAATGTTTACTGAATCAAATTCATCAACTCATCCTGATTCTGGTTGGAAAAATTTTAAGAAAATATGTATTTTTTCTTGCCTTGAAATATTAGGATCAAGAATATTTGTAAAATCTTCTTTGTAGATTCCTGATGGATATTGAATAGGTTGAATATAAATTAATTCAGAAATTCCTGTTACTCTATTTGATTCTATATGCTTCTTATTGTCCGGGAATAAATATCCAGGTTGTGGATATATAAATACAGTATTTCGTGTATTTCCTAATTTTGGCTCAGTAATTCCCCTTATATTATCTTTATTAAGACCATCAAAAACTTTACTTAAAGCTGCTAATTTAATATCATTATTTTTGCTTGTCATATCTTCAGCATCTTTATCGGTAAATGTGATATTCCCTGTCTTAAGAACAACAGGTATAAAGACTTCTTGTGCTACTGGGAAAGTAATAGAATCTAATCTTGAAGAACCATCAGGAAAAGTATAATCAAGTCTTGTTTCTAAGAATATTTGTGTTTTCGCTGCTGTATAATCACTTTTTATATGTTGAATATTATCAAGAGTAATCCCGTTGAATACTTTACTTAAAATAGGTAATTTCTCCTCAGCAGTAGTATCTCCTCTATAAATTATTCTTAAATCAGGAAAAGTTAAAGGTGCTCCTTCAACGGCTGATTTAATAGTAATGTTTAATTTTTTATCAACTATAGGAGGAACTACTCCTGAATCAAGTGCAAATTTATTTGAAATTATAATTTGTGATGTATTGTTAAAAATATTTCCTTCATTTGCTGTTAATTCAATACTAATGGTTTTATCTGCATTATCAATTTTTTTAATACTAAAAAGTTTAATGTTTGTATTATTAACACCTGTAAATAATTTATTCAATGATGTTATCTTTTGTGAATCAACTGATCCTAAGATATTTTGAATATCTTGATTAGAAATTTTTTCAGTAATAGCTTTAGGTGAAATAACAATATTTACCTTGTCTTTCGATGCAATAATATAAGAAACCTCTAAAACAGAAAAATTACCTTCAAAATGATAACCTTTCACTGGTGTAAGAACAACCATTGTTTCAGTTTCTTTTAAAGAAAAAGAAATTTTTGAAATGTTTGTTGAATCAATTCCTGTAAAAATTTTATCTATTATTGGTTTTGTTACATCGGTAATTGAACCCATATTTCTTTTTAATGTATCGAAGTCATTTTGACTAAATTCAATTGTATTAACCCTTTTACCAATTTTTAATTCAGTAGTTCCAACTGGGGGAGGAGTTACCTCTGTATCCATTAAAAATTTATTTGAAATAACTGATTTTTCTGTGTTATTAAAAATATATCCTACATTAGCATTTAGTTTAATATTAGTAGGTTTATTATTACTATCATCTATTTTTTGAATACTAAAAAAACTAACATTATCTTTTGTAATCCCGCCAAATAATTTATTTAATGATGCTACTTTATCAGTAACAACATTCCCTAAGATATTTTGAATATCTTTTTCTACCATTTTATCTGTAATTTCTTTAATTGTAACAGCTATATTTTTATTTTCTGATTTTACAGTATATAAAACATCTAAACTAGAAAGTTTTCCTTCGAAATAATAACCTTCAATTGGTTTAATTATAATTTTAGTTTCGGCTTCATTTAAAACAAATGAAATTTGTGAAACGTTTGTAGCATCAATGCCGTTAAAAACTTTATCTAAAATTGTTTTTACTTGTTCAGTAACAACTCCATTTTGACTTACAGATTTTAAAATTTGAAATTCATTTTGACTAAGTTCAATTGAATTGACTTTTTTATTAATTTTTAATTCTTTTCCACCTGGAATTACATTTTCTGCTGTACAACTTATTACAGTTAAAACGGTCCCCATTGTTAATATAGATGCAGAAAAAAATAACACATTTTTAATATTTTTATTAAGCTTTTTCACAAAAACCTCCAAATATCTTTAAATAATAGATATATATAATAATTATACAAAAAAAAAAAAAATACAAAAAAAACTAATATAAATATGTTTTATATTAATAAAGTAATTTTTACACAAGCAAAAATTATTAATATTAGTATAACACTTTTTTTTATTTATTTTCAAAAAAAATTTTTATTTTTTAAAATTAATTAAATTAAGTGGAAAAAAAGCCAATTTATAGTGCTTTTTAACAT
>JBOFZK010000053.1:0-6183 GCA_051655145.1 Metamycoplasmataceae bacterium | reverse complement strand
CTGTTAAAGTAACTACATTAGTATCACTTACTGCAACTGTAAAATTAGGTTGATTTGTAGAAGTAATGCCTGTAAATAATTTTTGAAGTACAGATAATTGTGCTACAGGATCAGTTCCTTTAATAGCTGTTTCTTCTATTGGTCTAAGTTTTTGAGCTCCATTTGCTGTAATTTTTAAATCTGTAATTGTAGGAATAGTTATTATTAAATATCTATTTGATACTAATGATGTTTGTGCATTAATTGTATATCCGTTAATTCCTGTTAAAGTAACTAAAAATTTAACTTTATCAACTTTAATTTCTAAATTAGCTAAATTATCTAAATTAAGATCATTTCCTTGAAATAATTTTGTAAGAGATGTTAATTTAGTTTCATTATTATCAACTACTTCCAAAGAATTAATTTCTTCTTCAGTAACTTTAGGATCAATTAGAGTTGTAATAACTAAATCTTTATTTGGAACAGCTGGATCAACTGCATATACATTTGATGCAAATGTTTCTCCTCCATTAATTGTATAACCAGGATTTGCTTTTAAAGTTACTATTGATTTTCCTTTATCAATTGAAGAAGTAAAATTATCTTTATTTTCAACTACAAATCCTTCTCCTGCAAATAATTTAGCAAGAGCATTTCATTTAGCTGTATTATCTACTGTTGCATTTTCTAAAACGGCCATGTCTGCATCTGTAAGTTTAGGATTAGCTATAGCTGTAATAGCTAAATTTTTATTTGGAGTTGTTGCTTCAATTATATATTTATTTGATGCAAATGTTTCTCCGCCATTAATTGTATAACCGGTATTTGCTTTTATAGTAACTGTTGAATTTGTTTTATCAATTGAAGAAGTAAATTTATCTTTATTTCCTTCTACAAATCCCGCTCCTGTAAATAATTTAGCAAGAGCGTTTCATTTAGCTGTATTATCTGCTGTTGCATTTTCTAAAACAATTACATCTTCATTTGTAAGTTTAGGATTAGCTATAGCTGTAACAACTAAATTGTTAGCATTTGATACCTCCGCAGCACATGATGCTGTAATTAATATTGGACTAACTATTGCTATAGTCGATAAAGCTCCTAAAGAAATTAATAATTTTTTGTTCATTTTTTTCTCCTTATATAAAAAAATATATCAATTTAAATTAACGGTTTTAATTTAAATTACATATATTATAGTATTTTTTTAAAAAATAACTTAATTTTTTTAGAGATAACTTATCACTAAAAAAAATTAATTATTTTAATTAAATTATCTTTTGAAATAAGTTTATTTTATTTTTTTGTTTTTAAAGATAATAAAAAAGCAAAAATTAATTTGCTTTTAAAAATATATTTAATTAATATAGATTTATTATTATTGTATTAGATAATACGAATTTACTGTTTTTAAAAATGCATTCTGATTAGTAGAGTTACGATTATTAAAAACATAACCGTAATTAGTTTCTAATGTTACTATTCTATTAGTTTCATTTACAAAAACTTTTAAATGATAAAAATTATTTTGATTTAGACCGCTATATAATTTTTGTAAAGCAAGTAATTGATTAGGTTTATCTTGATTATTTTTTATTGCTTGTAAATCAGCATTTGTTATTGATATAATTCCATTTGGATTAATTGGTCAAATATAAAATTGTCCTTGTCTAAAATCTTCAGCAAAAACATTTGAAGTTATAGTTTTTTTAGCATTAGTTCCTGTTCCGAAAGAAAATTGACCTTTAGCCGTTAAAGTAATTGTTTTAGCATCTTCATTAATTTGATAAGTAAAATTATCTATATTTATAATTGTAATCCCTGAAAAGAATTTGGAAAGAGATAATACTTTATTTCCAGATATTGATCTACTTAAATGAATAACATCTGTTGTTGTAAGTTGACTTCTAGGAATAATTGCTTGAATATTTAAATCTGTATTATTAATATCTATTGTATAAGCTGGAGATACTATTGTAGTTGTTCCGGAACCTGAACCAAAAACAAAACCTTGTTTTGCTGTTAAAGTAATTTCTTTATTTGCTATTGCATATGAAAAATAACCAGCATTTATATTTGTAATACCTGTAAATATTTTTTGAAGAATAGCTAATTGAACTTCTTTATTTGTTTCAGATTGTGCTTCATTTATTTTTTTATCTTCATCAGCTGTTAAAATTACATTAGAATTAGCTGTAATAATTAAATTAGTATTTGTAATAATATAAGCGGTAGAATTTATTGAAGTTTTATCTCCAAATCCATAACCTTTATTAGCGGTTAAAGTAACAATATTTTTATCACCAAGTGAAACAATAAAATTATTTTGTTTTTCTGATGTAACATTATCAAATAATTTTTTAAGAATTATTAATTGTTTAGCTTTATCTTTTTCAACTAGATCAATAAGATCAACTCCTGTAAGATTTGTTGATCCTGATTTAGCTGTAATACTTAAATCAGTAACTATAGGAGGAGTTTCATCTAATGTATATATATTTGAAGATAAAGCATTTTTACCATCAATTGTATAACCAGATTTTGCATTTAAAGTAACTATTTTTTTCTCTTTATCAATAAAAACTGAAAAATTTTCTTGATTAGAAGAATTAAGATCTGAACCGTCAAATAATTTTTGAAGTGATGTTAATTGAGCGGTAAGATCATTTCCTTCTAAAGAAATAATATCTGTATCTGTAAGTATAGGATCAATTTTAGCTGTAATAGTTAAATTAACTTTTACAGATGTTTCTTTGGAACAAGAAGTTATAACTAATACTGGAGCCACTATTGCTATAGTCGCTAACGAAGATAACGAAATTAATAATTTTTTATTCATATTTTCCTTTGATATAGAAAACTTTTCTATATTATAATTATAATATTTTTTTAAAATTAAAAATCTTAATAATAGTTAAATTATTAAGATTTTATTATATAAATTACTAATTTATTAAACTAAAATATATTTTATTATTTGTATGATGCAGTTATTGATTTTTCTGTAGAAGAAGATGTAGTTCCGATAACAAATCCTGGTTTTGTGCGTAATGTAACTGTTTTAGCTGTTGTATCAACTTCTATATTAAAACTTCTTATAAATAAGTCATATATGTTTGGTCCTTCAAATAGTTTTTGAAGTACAGCAACTTGAGCATGTACATTAGAAGAAGATGGTAATTCTTTTAAAGTGGCTATTTCTTGTGGTGTTAAAGTAGGAGAAGGGGTTTTTAATGTGACAATTAAAGGTCTAGGTTTATAATGTGTAGGAAAACTATAAGCCTTCTCTATTGTTTGGCCTCCAGTAAATGTATAATTTGAATTCGCTTTTAAAATAACTACCATTTTATCAGAAGGAATTTGGACTGTAAAATTAGCTAAATCTGCTTCTGTAACAAGACTAGAACCATTAAAGAATGTTTGAAGTGCTGTTAATTTTTTAACATCAGTATCTTCTAATAATAGAAGATTATTTGGATTTGGAAGTTGTAAATCACCTTGCTTTGGAGTAATTTCTAATTGTGTAATAAATACAATTGAATCTAAAGAAGTTTTACCACTAATTGTAAAATTTGCTTCAGCTGTTAAAGTAACTATTCTTTTTGTTGTATTAATTGCAACTTTAAAATTAGCTAAATTTGCCATTGTAAGATCGTTGCCTGTAAATAATTTTTTTAGTGCAGCTAATTTATTAGTATTATTTGTTCCTGTTAAATTAGTAACTTCAGTTGCAGTAATAGTTGGAGTTGTTGTTATAGCTGTAATAGCTAGATTCATAACTTGTATTGTATATTGATTTGAATCTAATTTAGCTTTACCATTATCAATTGTAAAGTTTGCTTTTGGTGTTAAAGTAACTATTCTTTTTGTTGTATCAACTGTAACAACAAAATTAGTTAAATTTTCAGTTTTAAGATCAGTACCACCAAATAATTTTGTAAGTGCAGCTAATTGTTTAGCACCATTATTTCCTGTTAAATCAGTAATCTCAACTTGAGTAAGATTTATTACTCCAGTTTTAACTGTAATTTTTAAATCTGTAATTGTAGGAATTACTTCATCTGTATATGCTTTTGAAATTAATGACTTAATACCGTTAATTGTATAATGATCATTCGCTGTTAAAGTAACTAATTTACCAGCTTCATCAACTGTAATTTTAAAATTAGCTAGATTTGCCATTGTAAGATCTTTACCTGCAAATAATTTTTTAAGAGCATCGAATTGTTTATTAATATTTGTTCCTTTTAAATCAGCAATATCTGTTGCTGTAAGTTTAGGGTTGGTTTTAGTTGTAATAGTTAAATCTATTGGTACAACAGGTTTATCAACTGTAAATGTATTTGATAATGTTTGTTGTCCGCCAATTACAAATCCTGTTGCTGCTGTTAAAGTAACTTCTAATTTTGATCTATTAAATGTAGCGGTAAATTTACTATTTATATTTGCAGGCACAAAATCTTTTCCTGCAAATAATTTTGCATATACTGTTCATTTAGCATTAGCATCTACCGCTTCTAAAATAACAATATCAGCATTAGTAAGTTGAACATTTGTTATAGCTGTAATTTCTAAATTTGTAGCTTCAACTGTTGGTTCAATTGTATATTTATTTGAATCTAATGAAGTTTTACTATTAATTGTAAAACCTTCATTAGCTGTTAAAGTAACTACATTGTTAGTTTTATTAATTGAAGTAGTAAATTTAGCTTTATTATCAGGCACAAATCCTACTCCACCAAATAATTTTCCTAATGTGGTTCATTTTTTAGTATTATCTGCATCATCTGTAGCTTCTAAAAGAGTAACATCTTCTGCGGTAAGTTTAGGAGATTCTTTAGCTGTAATAATTAAATCTGTAATTACAGGTTCTGTACCAATTGTATATTTATTTGATACAACTGTTTCTTGCCCGCTAATTGTATATCCATTAACAGCTGTTAATGTAACTAACATATCAGTTGTATTAATTGAAGTAGTAAATTTAGCTTTATTATCAGGCACAAATCCTGCTCCATCAAATAATTTTCCTAATGTATCTCATTTTTTAGCATTATCTACATCATCTGTAGCTTCTAAAAGAGTAACATCTTCATTTGTAAGAACTGGATTAGCTTTAGCTGTAATAATTAAATTAGTAGAATCAACTGGCGTTTCTCCCGCACATGAAGTTATAACTAATACTGGAGCTACTATTGCTATTGTCGATAACGAAGATAGCGAAATTAATAATTTTTTATTCATTTTTTTCCTTTTTTATAGAAACTTTTCTATGTATTATTATTATAATATTTTTTAAATAAAAACAAAAAAATACTAAAAAGAATAAATTTTTCACTTTTTTTATAATAATAAAAAAATAATAAAAAAAGCAAAACTAAAATTCGCTTTTTTTATAATATATTTTCAAACTAAAATTTTATACTATTGTATAAGTTACTTCTAACATTGGTACTGAATTTTCTAAAAGATAACCATAATTAGGTGTTATAGTTACCTTATTATTAGCATCATCTATTGTAATAGTTATATTAGATATATTTCCAGAAACAATTCCAGAAAATAATTTATTTAATGCTGTTAATAATGCTGTTTGATTATTACCATCTTTTATAACTTTAACATCATCTGCTGTTAAATTTAAATTTGCTGTATGAGCTATAATAGGTAATATTACAAATTCTTCGGTAAAAGCTTGTGAATCTATAGATTTTTTAGCACTAGTTCCAGATCCAAATATAAATCCAGTATGAGCTGTTAAAGTAATTGTTTTAGATGATTCATTAATTTTTAAATCAAATCTTGAATAATTATTACTATCAATACCTCTAAATAATTTTAAAAGTGTTGTTATTTTTTTTGCAGTATCTGTTCCTTTTAAATTATTAATATCCTCTGTTGTAATATTTGCTGTAGGTGGTATAGCATTAATACCTAAATTCGTATCAGTAATAGGCGGTTTTGAAATTGTATAAGCAGGAGCTACTAATGTAGGTTTTCCAGCCTCTACTGTTTTACCAAAAACAAATCCTTGTTTAGCTGTTAAGGTAACTACTTTAGCCTCTACTTTAAATGTAAAATAATTAAAATTTGTATTTGTTACATTTGGAAATAATTTTTTAAGAACATTCATTTGAGCTAAAGTGTTTTGTGGTGTTGTTGGAGACATTAATAAAACTTCTTGTTCTTTTGATAATGTTT
>JBOFZK010000052.1:0-35900 GCA_051655145.1 Metamycoplasmataceae bacterium | reverse complement strand
TTGAAAAATGATTAGTTGAATATAATGAAGAAAATCCTGATTTTATTCCTAATAATAAAATCTGACTGGAAATAAAAAAAAATTTCATTGATAACGGATTAAAAGATTTATCAGTTACAAGATGTTCATTTTCATGAGGAATTGAAATTGATCCAAAAGAAAAAGATATTATTTATGTCTGATTAGATGCCCTATTTTCTTATATTTCTATTCTTGATTATGATTTAGAAAAAAATGAAAATAACAAATATGATACTTTTTGAGATAAGGGAACAGAAAGAGTTCATATTATCGGAAAAGAAATAACCAGATTCCACTGTATTTATTGACCTATTTTTCTAAAATCATTAGATATTAAATTACCAACAAAAATTATTACTCATGGTTTAATAAATGATGAAATCGGAAGAAAAATGTCTAAATCATTAGGAAATGTAATTGATCCTCTAGAACTTTGTAATCAATTCAACCCTGAAATTCTTAAATTATATTTAATGTCATCTATGAATATTTTTGAAGACTCTAATTTTGATAAAAAAGAACTTTTAAATTTATATAATTCTTTTTTAGTAAACAATTTAGGAAACTTAATTTCCAGAACAACTAAAATGATTAAAAATAGTTTTTCAAAGCCAGTTAAATACAATAAAACCAATTTAGAAGAAGTTGATCTAGTTTTACAAAACAAAATAATTGCTTTTAAAAAAGACTTTATTTCCAAATTCGATTCATTTAACATCGATAAAGCATTTAAGGAAATGATTAATCTATGTTCTTCTACTAATAAATATATAGATCTTACAACTCCTTGATTACTAACTAATAAGCTTGAAAGACTAGAAACAGTTCTTAATATGATTTTAAATTCTGTTTATGCAATTATTACTTGTGTAGAAATAGTTATGCCTAAAACAACAATTAAAATAAAAGAAATTTTAAATATTAATCAAGATTTAAATTTTGATGAATTTGATAATTTTGAAAAATTTAATAATATTCAGGTAAATGATAATGTAATTATTTTCCCAAGAAGAAATGAATAATTAAAATAATATGAAAAAAGACTTTTTGCAAATCGCAATTATCGGAAAACCAGCTTCAGGAAAAACATTTTTATTAAACCAACTTCATAAAAAGGGTTATAAAGTCCTAAATTGTGATTTATTAGTTAAAAAATTTTATTCTTTTCCTCATCCTTGTTATTTTGAAATAAAAAAGAAATTAGGTTCTCAAATAGCTAAAAGAGGAATAATTGATAAAACAGAGTTAAAAAAGCTAATAATAAGGGAAAATAGCGCTAAAAAGATAGAGGAAATAGTTTTTCCATACATATTTAATCATTTATCTAAAAAAGGTTATGATTTTGTAGAAATTCCTGTTCTTTTTAATAAGAAAATTAACTTTTTTTCTTTATTTAAAAGAGTAATTGAATTAGAAATTGATGAACAAAAAAGAGAATTATATTTTTCTAGGAGAAATGTTGATAACTTAACAAAAAAGGCATTAATTGTTATAAATAAAGAGCATTTAAGGCCAAAAAATGTTGATAACTATGTGGAAAAATACAACTCTATCTCAGAAATTTTATTAAATTTTTAACCCTATATTTAAATTTGTTATTATTAGTTTAGTTGCTTTGATTACAAAAAATAAAGGAGTTGATTAGTTCTATGAAAAATAACATTTTTTTACTAGAAAAAAGGAAAGAAATTAATAATTTTGACCTTTTATTATTTAAAAAATTATATTTACCTATACTAGGGCCTAATTCCTTTGCAATTTATACATATTTAATTGATCAACTAAACAATCAATTACAATTTAACGCTTCTTTTAATTTAAGTGAATTAGAAACCTCTCTTTCCATTACATTAGATGATTTTGTAGAAGCTAGACAAAAATTAGAAGGATTAGGTCTTATAAGAACCTTTATTTCTGAAGAGACAGGAAATTCTATTCTTTGTCTTTTAAAACCTCTTTCTTTTGAAAAGTTTTTAAATAATAAATTTTTAAAATTTCAATTAGTTAAAAGAATAGGATCAATTGGTTTAGAAAAATTATATTTATTATTTAAAAATAAAGTTAATAATAAAGACTCTTATATAGAAACTACTAAAAAATATTCTGATTTTTTTGATATTAATGAAGTTTCAACAGAAATTTCGAATACAGGAGAAATAGAAATAGATATGAATATTTCTTTATCTCAAGCTATTGAAAAATACCCATCTGTTTTATTTATTAAATATATATCAAAAAATAATGCTAGTTCTAATGAAAGAAATATGATAACTTTTTGTTCATCATTAGGTTTTTCAGATAAAGCAATTAATGAATTAATTAAATATTCATTTACTAAAAATAATCGATTAGTAATTAATTTTATTAAAAAAATAGCACAGGATTTTTATGAAAAAGATATTATTTCCTTTAATGATGTAGAAAGAGAGTTAAATTTTTCAATTAGAAAAAATAATAGTTTTGATCCTTTTGAAAATATTTGAGATAATGAATTAATTATTAATAATAATAACAATCGTTATAAAAAAAATGAAGAGCCAGTAACATCAATAACAGAGGATGTTGATATTTTTGATTTAATTGAGGACTTAAAAGGACTAAATTAATTTATGGAGAATTCAAAAGATTATAAAAAAGTTATAAGTCACCCTAAAATTAAAGAAATAATTAAAGAAAAGAAATTAGATAAAAATCAGATAAAAGAAGCTTTTTCTTATTTTTTACAAATTATTGATGAAGAAGAAAATGAAAGTGCTTTTACAACAGAAATATCTGTTCTTGAAAATGGAACGATAATTAAATCTTTAAAACCATCAAAAAAAACAACTAATTCTATTTCTAAGGAAAAGAAAATTCTTTTCAAAGAAATTTCTTTAATTAATGAAAACTCTGAATTTAGTCCTGATTTTTTAGTTAATAAAAGTGAAAAAAAATTTATTGAACTTTCTTTATATGTTAGAGAAACCGTGTATAACATAAAAAATAAATTACCTTTAAAAGGTCTATATTTATATGGAAAATCAAATATAGATAAAGCTTTTTTTTGTTCCGCTTTTTGTAATTTATTCATATCTTTTAGTGAAAAAAAGACAGTTTCTTATTTTAATTTAAGTGATTTAAATTTTTTTATAGTTTCTAAATTTAATACAAGTAATAATCATTTTGAATATAAAAAAGAATTAGAAAATATTGATGTATTAATAATTGATTCAATAGGGACGGAAAAAATGTCTGAATGATTCCTAACTAATATTTTTATTCCTATTATTAATTATCGATTAAATAATGGTAAATTAACTATTTTTAATTCTGATTTTCCTCCTGATAAATTAGAATTAGATTTTTATGAATCATATAAAAAAATAATAACAAGAGAAAGATTAAAAATTCTTTTTTCAAATATTTCTAAACTATGCCCAACAATTATTAATTTAAGGTAATAATTTATTATAATAAATATAATGAAAAAAATAAAAGTTGCTGTTGGTCTTTCAGGCGGAGTTGATTCGGCCGTTACTGCATTATTACTTAAAAATGAAGGTTATGATGTTGTTGGTGTTTTTATGCGAAATTGAGATTCGTCATTAAATAATGATATCTTTGGAAATAAAGATATTAATAATAAAAATTGTCCTCAAGAATTAGATTATAAAGATGCTCAAGAAACAGCTAAAATTTTAGGAATAGAAATAAAAAGAATTGATTTTATTAAAGAATATTGAGATGATGTTTTTATGAATTTTATTGAAGAATATAAATTAGGAAGAACTCCTAATCCTGATATAAATTGTAATAAATATATTAAATTTGATAGACTTCTTAATTATGTAATTAACGAACTAAAATGTGATTTTTTAGCAACAGGTCATTATGTAAGAAAAATTGATAATTTACTTTATAAAGGAATTGATAATTTAAAAGATCAATCATATTTTTTAGCTCAATTAAGTTTAGAACAAGTTTCCAAATCATTATTTCCTTTAGGAAATTTTACTAAAAAACAAGTTAGACAAATGGCCGAAGAAGCTAAACTAAATGTTTATCAAAAAAAGGATTCAACAGGAATTTGTTTTATAGGTGAAAGAAAGTTTGATAAGTTTTTAGAAAATTATATTCCAGCTCAGCCCGGAAATATTGTTGATATTAAAACTAATAAAATTATTGGAAAGCATAATGGAGTTATGTATTATACTATCGGTCAAAGAAAAGGACTTAATTTAGGTGGGCTTGATCAACCTTATTTTTTAGTAGCTAAAAATATTGAGAAAAAAATATTATATGCAGCAGCTTCATCAGAAGATTCTTATCTTTTATCTAATAAATTAAAAGCTACAAACTTAAATTTGTTTACAAATGATTTTGATGAAAATAATTTATCAGCTAAATTTAGATATAGACAAAATGATGTAAAGGTTAAAATAAAAATATTAAATGAAAATGAAATAGAAATTGAATATGATCCTTTTCTTGCGATAACTCCAGGACAACAAGTAGTTGTTTATGAAAATGATAAATTAATTGCTGGAGCAATTATTGATAAAATTTTTTGAAACAATAAAGAAATAAAATTAATTACTTAATTAATTCTTTTCCTAATTTTTCGTATAGTTTTACTTTCTGATCTAAAACTTTAAAAGCATCTGTATAAATATTACTATCGTTTAAATCGATATTTGCTTTTTTAAGAGTATTAATTGGAAAATCGCTATTTCCCATTTTTAAAAATTTATTTATATAATTTTCAAGTTCAGCTTTTCCACCAGATTTATATTTTTGAAAAAAAGCATTAGCGACAATAAAACCAATTGCATATTTATATACATAATATTCATAATAAAAATGAGGAATTATAACTGATTCAATTAATTCAAGATCAGTTTTTAAATTGTTATTCTTTTTAATGGCATACTTTTGATAATTTTTATTATATATTTCTTTGATTTGATCAAAAGTTGAAAATGATTGATTTTGATCTAAAAGATTATATAAATCATATTCATAGTTAGCTCAAATAGTTTGTCTTCTAACTGTTCCTTCAAAATCTTCAATCGCTTCTGAAAGTAATTTAAATTTAAATTTCTTTGATGTTGAATTATTAATTAAATAATCCTGCAACATCAGTTCATTAAAGATAGAAGCTATTTCAGCTAGGAATATAGGATATTGAGATAAATTATAAGGTTGATTGTTATCTGAATAATAAGAATGCATTGAATGCCCTATTTCATGTGCTAATGTTGAAACTGAACGCAGTGTTCCATCAAAGTTCATTAAAATATATTTTTTATTAAGTCCATATGAACCACCAATTGAATAAGCACCACTTCGCTTATTTTGAATAGGATAATAATCTATTCATCTATTTTTATACATTGATTCAACAACTGATGAATATTCATTACCTAAAGGATAAAGAGCTTTTAAAACAAGATCTTGCATTTCCTCAACAGTATATTCTTCTTTTACTTTTAATAAAGGAACTTGAGAATCTCAAGGTTTATAAGCTTTCTTATAAGTTTTTTCAAAAAAACCTTTTTTTAATTTGAAATATTTTTGAAATAAGTAATTATTTTCTTGAACATTTTTAAAAAGAATTTTTAATAATTTTTGATCTACTTTATCGCTATTTATTAAATAATCAATAGTAGATTTATATTTTCTTTCTTTTGCTCAAACAGAAATATTTTTCATGTGTTCGTAAAGAACATATGAAAAAGTATTTTTGTGTTTAATATAAGCTTTTTTTCAATTTATAAAAGTAGATTTTCTCACTTCTTCATCTTTATTTTTTAATAACATCATTCTATTTTGTAAAGTTATTTTTGTTTTTTTACCAGTAGATGAAATGGCATAACCATAATCAAGTTCTGTTTCAGATAATATAGAAAAAATCTTTTCTGTATTTACTTCAGCTTTTGAAACTTTTATAATAAATTCTTCAATAGCATCACTTAACTTATGTTTTTTTTCTTCTAAGGAATGTAAGATATCTTTTTGATAATTAGCAAATTCTTTTAATTCAATTCATTCTCTTAATTTTTTTTCATTTTTAAAATATAAATTTATTTCAGGACCAAGTCTTTTATTAAATTCATTAAGACTAATATATAAATCAGTTTGCATCTTATTAAATTTTTGATCTGCGATATTTATCGAAATATTATTAGATAAATAATTACTTATTTTATTTCCTAAAACAAATAATTCTTCTCTTTCTTTTAAATATTTTAAATATGTTTTTGATGATTCATATTTTGATTCTTTAATCTTTATTTCTTTTTCTAAAAGAACAAAATATTTTTCAATTAAATCTTCTATTTTTTCTTTACCTAAAATATCTTCCAAATCGAATCTATATTTTTGAGGAATATCTTCATATTTTTTATATTTTTTCATTTAATTTTCCTTATTGTTTAATTAATGATTTTTCATTCATTTCTTTTGGAATTTTAACTCCGATATATTCTAAGATTGTAGGAGCTATATTGGCTAATTTTCCATCCATTAATTTTAATTTTTTATCAGATGAAATAAGCATAACTGGTGATGTTGTGTGTTTTGTAGCTGGATTATGATTTTCATCTTCAGTTATTTCTGCATTTCCATGATCAGCTGTTATAAAAACTGTTCCTCCATCTTTTTCAACTTTATCAATTATTCTTCCAATTTGTTGATCTAAAACTTCAACAGCTTTTATTGTCGAATTTAAATTTCCTGTATGTCCAACCATATCTGGATTTGCATAATTCATAATTATAAAATCAAAGTCATCCATAATTGTTAATAGTTTATCAGTTATTTCTTTAGCTGACATTTGTGGCGCATCAGCATATGATTCAACTTTTAATGAAGGAATCATAATTCTTTCTGAATTAGGATAAACAACATCATTTCCACCATCCATAAAAAAAGTTACGTGAGCATATTTTTGTGTTTCGGCAATTCTTAATTGTTTTAAACCAGCATCAGAAATAACTTTTCCAATAGGATTTGAAATTTTCATTTCTTCAAAAGCAATCAAGGAATTAATTCCTTCATATTTCATCATAGAAACAAATTTAGAAATTTTTACTTCTTTTTTAGGTTTAAAATCATAAAGATTAGAACCTATAAATAAATGTGAAAGTTGTCTAGCTCTATCTGGTCTAAAATTGAAAAAGATAATTGAATCTCCATCATTTACAAATTTCGCTTCTGGATTAGTAGCTGGTTTTAAAAACTCATCACTTCTTCCATTTTTATATTCACTTTCTACATATTCTATTGAGTCTGTAAAATGATTTTCTGAAATTCCTAAAATTGCATTATAACCTTCTTCAACTCTATCAAACATTTTATCTCTATCCATTGAGAAAAATCTTCCAGAAATAGAAGCTATTTTATAATTATATTTTTTTGTTATTTTTTCTAGTTTTTCAAGAGAAGCAATAATCGATTTTGGAGCAACATCTCTTCCATCTCCAAAAACATGAACTGAAACATTTTTAACATTATTTTCATGAGCCATATCTAATAGATTAAATAAATGTTCTTCTAACGAATGAACTCCACCATCTGATAAAAGTCCAATTAAATGAAGAGTTTTATTATTTTTATTTACATCATTAACAGCTTCTAAAAAGAATTTATTTTTTTTAAAATCTCCATCCTTTAATGCTTTACCAATTAATGATAGTCCAGTATAAACTACTTGTCCTGCTCCTATATTTAAATGTCCTACCTCAGAATTACCCATCTGACCTTCAGGAAGTCCTACAAATTCTCCTGATGCTTGAATTAATGAATGAGGGTATTCATTAAATAACTTTTTAAAAGTTGGTGTATTTGCTAAATTAAAAGCATTTCCTTGATCTTCTTTTCTTAATCCAAGACCATCAATTACGATTAAGACTATTGGTTTTTTATTCATATTATTCCTTTATTTTTTTCCACAAACTATTACAAAAGCAGGTTTAATTACTCTACCATTTAATTCGTAACCTTTTGTTTTAACTTCTATTATTTGATTTTCATCAAAATCATTTGAATTTTCTAATTCAAAAATATGATGAAGTTCAGGATTAAATTCACTTCCTACTTTCGGATCAATTTCTTTAATTCCAAAATCATCTAAAACATTAAAAATTTGGTTTGTTAATAATTTAAATCCTTTTGTATATTGTTGAACTTCGTCGCTTCCTTTAGTAGAACCAAAATTAATTGCATTTTCTAAATTTAATAATGGAGAAATTAATTCTTCTACAAATTTTTGTAATGAATATTTTTTAGCTTCTTCTATTGCGTTTTTTGCTTTTGTTGATTCTAAGTATTGAATTTCCTCTATTTTATTTTTTGTTTTAGTTTCTACTTCTTGCATTTTAGATTTAAAAGTATTTTCAAGAGTTTTATATTCTTGAATTAATGAATTATTTTTTTCTTTAAGAAGATCAATTTCTTTATTTAACTTTGCTATATCTTTTTTTGAATTTTTATTTTTCAAAGAAAAAATAGATTCTTTTTCTTCAAACTCATTCATATCTTGATTTCAATCATCATTATTTTCATCATTAAATGGTTTTTTATTATTTTTATAATCTTGATTTTCTACTTGTTTTAATATAGTCATTGTTAAAGTATATTCATCGTTTTTATTTTCAAAGTTGCTTTCGTTTTGAGAATTAAATTTTACAGAAACTATTTTATCATTTGAAATTTCTTTTCCGATAATTAAATCAGAAACATTAGGTATTATAAAATCATTATTTTCTTGTCCTACAATAAGGTTCTCATATTTTGAATTTTCAATAATTTCACCATTTTTAGTTAGCACATAATCAAAATCTAAAATATCATTTTCTTTTATTATTTTATTATTTGTTTTCATATTCTAATTATTATATACAAAATTAAATATATATTATAATTAACATGTGAAATTAATATTAGCAGGAACACCAGAAATTTCTTATGAAGTTTTTAAAAATATATTACTTAAAAATGAAGTTGTAGCAATTATTTGTCAACCAGACAAAGAAACCGGCAGAGGGAAAAAAATTTCTCCTCAACCTGTTAAAAAGCTAGCTCAAGAATTTAATATTCTTCTTTTGCAACCTAATAAAATTATTGATATATATGATTTTCTTAAAAATACAGATTTTGATATATTTTTAACATTAGCTTATGGCCAATACATACCAGAAAAAATACTTACTTTAGAGAGAAAAAAATTTCTTAATATTCATTGCTCATTATTACCTAAATATAGGGGAGCAGCACCAATTCAAAGAGCGATTATGAATGATGAAAAAATAACTGGTATTTCTTTAATATATATGGTTAATAAAATGGATGCAGGAAATATAATTTTTAAAAAAGAAATACCTATTGATAATTCTGAAACATCTGGAATATTATTTTTGAAAATGGCTAAAGAAATTAATATATTAATTAATGATTGATTAATTAATTTTTATAATAATAATTTTGAAGAGGAAATTCAAAATGAGGATTTGGTTTCTATTGCTCCAAAACTTTCAAAAGAAGAAGCTTTTTTAGAAAAAGATGATTCAATTAAAATGATTAATAAAGTAAGAGCGTTTAATCCTAATCCTGGTTGTTATATTTTTCAAAATAATAAAAGAATTAAAATTTTTAATTTAGGATATGAAGACAAAAAAGATTCTTTAAAAATAGAATCATTAGATAAACCGCTTTTTGCATATGAATTTCAATTCGAAGGAAAGAAAAAAAGAATAATCTAAAATTATTCTTTTTATTTTTATTTATTTTTAATTTAATTAATTAAGCAATAGCTTTTTTAGCTTTTTGAATAACTTCTTTTAATGTTTTAACAGATTGATCAAAATGTTTTTGTTCTTCTGCGTTTAAAGGAATTTCAACAATACTTTCTATTCCATCAATTCCTATAATAGCAGGAACACCTGTATAAACATCTTTATTTTTAAATTCACCATTTAAAAATGCTCCTACTGGAATAACATTTTTAGTATCTTTTAAAATATTTTCACAAATATTAGCTAAACAAACACCAATTCCGTAAAAAGTTGCTCTTTTTCTTTCAATAATTTCATATGCTTTTTTTCAAACACCTTCATGAATAGATGGATATTTTTTAGGATCAATTTTTCCTTCTTTTTCAAAAGCACTAAGTGGTTTTCCGTTAACTGAAACAGATGAAAATACAGAAATTGAAGAATCTCCATGTTCTCCTAAAACATATGCAATAATAGATTGTGGAGAAATATTAAGTTCAGTTGATAAAGCTCTTTTTAATCTTGCTGAATCAAGTGATGTACCTGAACTTATAACTTTTGATTTTTCAAATCCTGTTACTTCTTGGTATACATATGTTAAAACATCAACTGGATTTGATGCTATTACTGTTATTCCTTTAAAACCAGATTTCTTAATATTTAATGCTATATCTTTCATTATTAAAGCATTTCCTTCAACCATATTAAGTCTTGTTTCTCCTGGAAGTTGTGGTCTACCTGCAGTAATTACAATAATATCTGCGTCTTTACAGTCTTTATATGTTGCTTTAAAAACATTAAATGGTCAAGCAGAAAAAGCAATTCCATCTTCAAAATCTAATACTTGTCCTTCAGCATTTTTCTCATTAACATCAATAATTCCGTAATCATTTGCAATGTCTCTATTCATTGCTGAATACATAAATGATGTTCCTACAGCCCCCGCTCCTACTAAAATAATCTTTCTTTTTTTCATAAATCTCCTTGTATTTTTTTATTTTAAATTATATTACTTTATAAAATATTAAAAACACAATAATTTTTTTGTATAATAAAATAATTAAATCAAAAAACGCCCGAGTGATGAAATGGTAGACATAGGGGACTTAAAATCCCCAGGCCGTATGGCCGTGCTGGTTCAAGTCCAGTCTCGGGCACCATATATAATTTCATTTATACCAACGAATTTCATATTTTTTTATTAAATATTTATTATTTTTTTTTATTATATATATAATAATTATAAATAAATTATTTATACATTATATCTAGGGGATTTATGAAAAAAACAAATATAGAACCAGAATATTCAAAATACTCAGCTGTTTGGTTTATTAATGATAGTGGTCAAAAAGAATGAAAAGTAATCGAAGATAAAAAAACTTGATATAGAAAATTTTCTACTCAAGCTGAAGCTATTGACTATTTTAAAGCTTTAAAAAAAGCAGCAACTTTAAGAATTCAGTCATCAAGTAGTAAAGCTTTTGGTAAAACAATAATGTCCAAAATGGCTTATGATGAATTTACTACTATAGAAAATTTTGATAAAGCATATGCTAATAAAAATAAAGAAGCTGAGAAAAAAGCTCCTGAGAAAAAAGAAGTAAAAAAAGCTCCTGAGAAAAAAGAAGTTAAAAAATCTCCTAAGAAAAAAGCAGTTAAAAAAGATCCTAAAAAAGAAGAAGTAAAAAAAGCTCCTGAAAAAGAAGAAGTTAAAAAAGAAGCAGTAAAAAAAGAAACAAAAAAACCTAAAAAAGCTTCTCCAAAAAAAAGAGCTAAAAAAGCTCCTAAAAAAGAAGAACCAAAACAAGAAACAATAATTCCAATTCAAGAAGAAATTGTAAAACCAGTTGAAAAAAAACCTGAAGAAAAAGTAAATTATAATAATGATTTTAGTTATACTCAAATTCTTGATGATTTATTAGTTAATCAATCAGGTCCAAGAAATGAAGTGCAAAAAGATGAAAACGATGAAAATATGTTTGAATCTCAAATTATTGATTTATCTTCACATGATGATATGTCATCAACTTCAACAAATACAACACTTTTTGATTTAGAAAATATTGATGCAGTAAAAATGCAAGAAGATAATTATAATACTAATCATTTAAATACACAAGAAGAAAAAGTAATTGAAAATGTTATTAATCATGTTGTAGAAAATACTATTAATAAAATTGATAATCAAGAATTAACTAATGAAGATTTCTTTCATCTTTTAGATGAACATGATGTTAAATCAGATCCTGTTGAACAACCTATTCCATTTGTTGAAGATACTAAAGAAGTAGTAAATATTTCAAATGAAATTTTAGAAAAAGAAAAAACTATAGAAACTGATTTAGAAAGTTTAGAAGTTAATGAATTTGTAAGTTTTTCTGAAGAAACAGAAGAAGAACCTGTAATGGTTAAAAATAATTCAATGAACATTGAAAAAACAGAAGAAATAAATATCACTACTAACGAAAATATTTTACCAACCAAAAATCATTCAACCGATAAAATAAAAGAAGTTTTAGAAAAAGATAGTGTTTTATTAATGAATAATAAAAATGATTTAATTACTGAAGAAAAAAATAAAAAAGTTAAATCAAAAATTGCTCTTTATATAGTTATTATTGTATTTTCTTCAATAATATTAATAGCAAGTATAGCAATATTCATTTTATTTTTATTATCAACATTATAAGAAAATAAAAACAACATTAAAAAAGGAGGAATAAATGGATTTTTTTACTAATAATCAAATTGTGTTTTTAATATTAATAGTCATTATATTAAGTGTAGTAATAATGTGTTTCATTATTCTTTTAATTCCTTTTTTTGTTAATTTTAAAAAGAAGGTTGCAAATAAAAAAACAACCAATTCATTAGAAATCTCTTCAAAAATAAGATTAATTTATCAATTAAAAGAATCTGTTGAATTTCTTTCAAAAACAAAAACAGGAGCAATTATCACTATTGAAAATAATGATAATATCGAAAATTTAAGAACGGATGGAATTAAAATAAATGCAAGTATTTCTTCTTCATTAATAATTTCTATTTTTAATAAAAAATCACCTCTTCATGATGGAGCAATTATAATAAAAGATAATAAAATTGTTTATGCAGCAACATATTTTAAAATAACTAAAAAATCAATAAATAATAAATATGGAGCTAGACATAGAGCAGCTATGGGAATAAGTGAAATTTGTGATGCTACAACTATAGTTGTTTCAGAAGAAACAGGATTTATTACAATAGCTAAAAATTCAATTTTTTATCCAGTAGAAATTTCTAATTTTCAAGAAAAATTAATTTCATTTATCAATGATTAAAATCTAAAATTTAAAACCAAAAAAGGAGCTTTATTATGGAAACAAATATGACAGAAGTAATGCTTCTTATTAAAGAAAAAAAATATTAAAAATAAGAGAGTTAATTTCATCATTTACTATAACTGAAAAAATTGATTTTTTTAATGAGCTTTATAATAATTCAATTCCAGATGCAATACTATTTTTTAGATTTTTAGAAACAGATACATCTTCTGAAATTTTTTCTTATTTAGATGAGGATATGCAAAAAGAAATCATTTCCAATTTAACTAAGAAAGAAATTTCTGAAATTATTAATGAATTATATACCGATGAAGTTGCCGATATTATTGATGAATTACCAAGTGATGTTTCATCAATAATTCTTTCATCAGTGGATGTTAGCACTAGAAAAAAAATAAATGAAATTCTTAAATATAAAGAAAATCAAATCGGTTCTATAATGTCTGTTGATATTATTTTATTAAATGAAAAAGAAACCAATAAACAAGCTCTTGAAAAAATAAAAGCAAAAAGAGAACAATCTGAAATATCACAAATTTTTTTCGTAGTTGATAATAAGAAAAGATTTCTTGGATATGTTCATTTCGAAGATATTGTTTTTTCTAATCCTAGATCTTTAGTTAAAAACAAAATGGTCCCAGCTTCGACTCTTAACACCAACCAAGATAAAGAAGAAGCATCTCTTATCTTTGCAAACGAACATTTATCTGTTCTTCCAGTAGTTGATTCTAAAGGAGTAGTTTTAGGGATGTTAACCTATGATGATATGATAGATATTTTAAATATTGAAGCTACTGAAGATATTTATAAAAATGTGGGGATTATGGCAGATGAAGATGAAATATCTGTTCCTTATGTTAAAAGAAGTATTTTTTCAATTATAAAATCAAGATTATTTTGATTAGTTATTTTAATGATCTCATCAACATTTTCACAAATAATAATAGAACACTTTACTGAGCTAGCTACAAATCAATTTGCTAATGCAAGCTTATCTACAATTATCGTTTCTCTTATTCCTGTTATTTCAGGTGTTGCTGGTAATTCTGGTTCCCAGTCCGCGACAACTGTTACAAGATCAATTGCATTAGGAGAAACTGCAAAGGTTAAAAATTCAAAAATTATTCTTAAAGAATCATTAGTTGGTTTTTATATAGGAAGTGCTCTTATGGTAACTAATTTTTTAAGATTACTTATTTATTTTTCAATTACAGGCGATATTATAAAAGACCCAGCACAAATTTCAATGATTTCTTTTGCTTCTTCTTTAGCCCTTTTAATAGCTGTTCTTCTTTCTAAAGTTGCAGGTTCTTCTATCCCATTACTTGCATCAAAATTTAAAAAAGATCCAGCTGTATTATCTTCTCCTATTTTAACAACATCAATCGATGCTCTTTCAACTCTTATTTTCTTTTCAATTGCAATATTATTTTTGAGTTTTATTATATAATTAATGTATTCCTATTGGAGTAGTACTCAAGTGGTCGAAGAGGCGTCCCTGCTAAGGATGTAGGGGGAGCAATCCCCGCGGAGGTTCGAATCCTCTCTGCTCCGCCATTTTTTTATTGTTTTTACTTTCTAAAAAATCAATAAAAAAATGGTTTTTTATTGCCTTTTATTATTTAAATAATAGATAATTTTTTAATACGTTATTGAGTATTTTAAATAAAAAATATTATAATTATATATAAAATTAAAATATAAACAAGAGGGAAAATGAATAAAAAAATACTACTTTCAATAGGTACTTTAACTGCTATATCGATGGCTGTGCCATTATTAACTACTATATCTTGTTCTAAATCTAATGATTCTAATACAACCGATCTAACTATTACTGCTAAAACTCAACCTCGTCTTACACCTGAAGATGTTGTAGTTTTAAAAGGAACAGATCATCCATCACAATTAATTGTTCTTAATAAATTATTTGGAGGAGTTGATTTAAATCCTAGTAATCAACAAAATTTCGGGATTTTAATTAATACTAATAAAAGAATAGTTATTTTAGTTGCAAATAAAGGATTTACTATTAATAAAAAACTTAGTTTAGATTCAACACCTTATATTTTATTACCTTCTGCAATTGTAGATTTAGGAATTAAAGCAAATGAAAAACAAACATTAACCCAAAAAGAAGTTGATGAACTAAAAAGTGCAGATATTTCTAAACAACTTCCTGTTCTTCAAAAATTATTTTCAGGAATTACAAGAGAAAACCAAAATAATTTTAAAGTTGAAATAAGTGCTTCTAATGTTGTAAGCCTAACAGCGAATAAAGGATTTTCATTTGGAGGAGCTCAAACAATAGCAGCACCTGCTTTTGAAATAGAATTACCACCAGTTGAAAAGAACTTAAATATAACCGCTATTACTCCTGCAGCTTCACTTACAAAAGAAGAAGAATCCATTTTAAATGGAACAAATGCAACTATGCAACTAAATGTTCTTTTAAAATTATTTAAAGGTTCTGATCTTACATCGGCTAATCAGGTTAATTTCAGTGTATCTATTAATACAAACCAAAGAATAGTTACTTTAACAGGAAAAAATGATTACACTATTAGTGGAAAACCAACACTAGATTCTCTTCCTTATACTCTTATCCCAACTGATGTTGTTTTAAATATTAGTCAAATTAAATCACCAAAATTATTAGATTCAGATATCACTATTTTGGAAGGGACAAATCCTACAGATCAATTACCAGTTCTTAAAAAATTATTTAACGGAATTGATAATACTAATATTACTCATATTACATTTAAACTTGATAAGATTAAAAGAACAGTTACTTTAACAGCAAATAAAGGTTATATTTTTGCGCCATCAAGTTCTACTTTAGAATCAGAGATTTTTTCTATTGAATCTACACAACCTATTAATCTTGTTATTACAAAACTTAATAATCCAGTTTTAGCTTCAGCTGATATTGCAGCTTTAAACGGAACAGAACTTCCTGCTCAATTAGTAGCACTTAAAAAATTATTTGGAGGAGCAGGCATTGCAGCGGAAAATCAACCTCACTTTACAGTAGCTGTTGATACATCACTAAAAACCGTTACTTTAAAAGCAAAAACCGGTTATACAATAAATAATGCAGCAGAATTTAAATCAAATGCATATACTGTTGAACCAATTAGTTTAACAATTACTAAAATTACATCAGCAATTACTATTAGTGAAAGAGATATTAATAACCTTGAAGGAACAGAACCAACTTTAAAATTAGCTTCCCTTGCTAAACTATTTACAGGAGCTGATCTTAAAGCTGAAAATTTAAATAAATTTACTATTACCGTTGATAAATCTAATTTAGTTGTTGTTCTAAAGACAAATGATGGTTATATATTTAATAAAACAGAACAATCTATAACTTCAAATAACTATACATTAGAAACAACTCCACCGGTTATTATTAATTTAACAATTACAGCTAAACCAGCAGGAGTTGTTCTTTCATTAGCTGAAATTGCTGATTTAGAATCAACAGATAAAGCTAAACAATTAGTTGTTCTTCAAAAATTATTTCAAGGAGCAGATCTTAAAAAAGAAAATCAAGATAAATTTACTATTAGTGTTAATAAAAATGACAGAATAGTTTCTTTAATGGCTGAAAATGGATACACCATTGATAATAAAACTTTATTACCTTCAAATAAATATGAAAATGAAGTTATAAGTTTAACTATTACTAAAAAACCAACACCTACAATTACGGAATCAGATATTACTGCTTTAAGAGGTAATAATGATGCTAATAAACTAGCAGCACTTAATAAATTATTTGGCGGAACTGATATAGATAAAATTGCTAATTTTACTATTGAAGTTAATACAACTAATAGAATAGTTACATTAAAACCAATTTCTGGATATTCTATAAATGGAACCGATACTTTCGCATCTGATGCTTATACTTTAAGTCTTAATATAACTGCGAAATTAGGAACCTTAACTATTTTACAAATTGATATTGATAATTTAAATGGTAATGATAAAGCTAAGAAATTAGAATCACTTAATAAACTATTTGAAGGTGCAGATCTTAAAATAGAAAATATCGATAAACTTGGAGTAGCGGTTGATACTGGAAATAGAAAAGTAACTTTAACCCCAATTGAAGGATATAGTATTGGAGGAGCGGCTTCATTAGTATCAAATCCTTATACAATAGCTCCTGTTATTGTAAATCTTGATATAACTAAACAAACAGGAAATATTATTCTTACTGAAACTGATCTTACTAATTTAACTGGAGATAATAATGATAATAAATTATTATCTCTTAAAAAATTATTTGCAGGAGCAGATCTTAAAATTGATAATATTGGTAAATTTACTATTGAATCTAATACAACTAATAGAACAGTAACTTTAAAACCAATAGCAAATCATACAATAGGCGGAGCTAATGACTTAGTTTCAAATCCTTATAAAATTCTTATAAGTATAACTATAAATACAACAGCTGCAACTCTTTCAGAAGATGAAGAGAAAGCATTAAAAGGAACTGATCTTAATGCAAAATTATCACCACTTCAAAAAATGTTTAATAATATTGATGCAAATAATATAAAAAATCTTGATATTGTAGTTGGTGATAATAAAATAGTTACTTTGAATGCAAAAGAAGGTTATACATTTGAAAGTGGAACAACATTAGCTGCTCTTGCTTATACAGTAACTATAAACTTAGAGATTACTGCTAAACAAGGTGCGATATTTATTACTGAAGGAGATATTACTATTCTAGAAGGGAAAGATGTACCAGCTAAATTAAATCCACTTGAAAAATTATTTCAAGGAACAGGTCTTGTTTCAACGAACCTAAATAAATTTACAATTAGTATTGATAAAACAAATAGAAAAGTTACTTTAACACCAATAGCTAATCATACAATTAATAATCAACCAACTTTAGATTCATTAGTTTATACTATTGATCTACAAATTACTCTTAAAGAAAAACCAGAACTTACTGCATCTGATTTAATTGATATAGAAGGATCAGATGCTACTAAACAATTAGCAGTTCTTAAAAAGTTATTCGATGGAGTTGATAATACTAAACAAACTCATTTTGATATTTCACTTGATAAAACAAATAAAAAGGTAAAATTAACTGCAAAACCAGGTTATAGTTTTGTTGATAAAAACTTTATAGATTCAAATGCTTATACAGTTACAACTATTGATTTGGGAATTACTGCTAAAAGTAGTACAATACTAAAGGGACCTGATTTCTTAAACTTAGAATCACCAGATCTTCCTACTCAATTATTAACACTTAATAAATTATTTAATGGTATTGATGCAGAAAAACAAAAAAACTTTACTTCTTCAATAGAACAAGGTAATATTGTTAAATTAACTATTACTAATTCTGAATATAGTTTTGCAGGCAATGATTCTATTAATTCAAATACTTATACTATACAAACAGAAAAATTTAATCTTGTTCCAACTCCTAATGTACTTTTATCTGAAGCAGAAAACACAACTATAAATGAACAACCATCTGATAGTAATAAAAAAGCACAACTTGCTATAATTACAAAATTATTTACGTATATGAGTTCTACATATTTTGATCGTTTTACATATTCAGTTAATGAGAGAATAGTTACTTTGAAAGCAAAACAAGGTTTCGCTTTTGGAACATCAACAACACCAGGAACACCAACAATATCATCTATTGCTTATAAATTAGATAGTGATAGCAGTGATGGTAAACATTTAAATATTGTTGCAATTGCTCCTCCTAATACAGGATTAACATATACTGATGTTACTTATATAAATGGGCCTAACTCTCCTGACAAAGTAAAAGCACTTTCTAAATTCTTTTCAGGTGTTAATAGTTGAAATATTGATAAGTTTACTTGTAATATTATAGAGAAAAATGATGGTGGTGGAGGCGGTGAAATTATACTAAAAACAATTCCTAATTGATTATTTGGAAATGCTAGTAGTTCAACTGATACAATAAATTCTCAATTACTTTTTGTACTTCCAAATCAACCCGTTAATTTTATACCTATAACAGTTATTGCTAATGATCCTCAACCAATAACTCAATCTGAAATTAATATATTAAAAACTAGTCAAGATAAAAATGAGCTATATAGAATACTTCATCTAAGATTCTTTTCTATTCCTAATCAATTCGATTTAAATCGTATGAATATTAGAGTTAATGAATCAAAGAGTGAAATAATAATAAAAACTCATTTTGGTACTTATTTTGGAGATAAAGATAATCCTGCCAGTGCAAGTCGTGAATTAACAGCACATTATAGAATAACATAATCCTTAATTATTTCCATATTTAATAATTATATTTATTTTTAAACAATCAACAAAAAACACCTTTTTTATTAGTTTTTTATTTTTTAAAATATTTTCTTACATATATTAATGCTACAAAGCATTTTTGGTAAAGGAAATATAATGAAATATGAAAGTTATTTAAAGAATAAAAATCTCTCTAAAAACACTTTAAAAGCTTATTTAAGGATTGAAAAAAAATGGAATGAATATTTAATAGATCAAAGTCCTACAATTAAAAAAGTAATTAATTTTTTAAATATAAAAAGTAATTCTAAAATTAAGCCTAGCACTATAAGACTTACTTATTCATCTTTATTATCTTTATTTAGATTTCAAAAAAGATGAAAATTAATAAATCAAATGAAAGAGATTAAACTTCCAAAAGAAGTTTTTTATAATAAAGAAGTAATTACTTTTGATGAATATAGAGAAGTTGAAGAAAAAATAAATAATACAAGTTGATTTCAAAAAAGAAACTGATTAATTTTCTCTATTCTTTTAATGTCAGGAATAAGAAATAACGAAATTTTTGCTATTACTAAAAAAGAAATTATTAATGGAAAAATTCAAATTAAAGGAAAAGGAAATAAAAGTAGAATTATTTTTTTTAATAATTATTTATTACTTCTTCTAGACGATTGAAAAAGAAATGAAATAGCTATTAATAAAAAAAATAGAAAATTATGTTCTAAACAAATAAATTCAATCGTTAAAGCAATTTCTTTAAAATATTTTAATAAAGAATTAACTCCTCACTCTTTAAGAAGATCCTTTGCTACTAATTTAATCAGAAAAAAAATAGATATTAAAACAGTTTCAATTCTTTTAGGTCATTCGAATATAAATACAACCTCTAGATATATTCACTTAACAAATGAAGAAATAAGTAATTCAATAAAAAATTTATATTAAATTATATATAATATTTTTTAAAACAAAATAAGGAGAAAACAATTATGAAAGAGAAAAAAAATAAAGTAAAAAGAAAGAAAAATATGGCATATCTTTTTAATAGAACAGAAATGTGCGAAAAGTGTAATCAAGAAACAGGAGCAGCTTTTTCTTCTTTTATAAAAGCTTTAATTTATTTAGGTTTTGTCACTTTTCTTATTCCTGGAATTTTAATGTATATATTTTTAAAGCCAAACATTTGTAAATGTTGCGGGGCAAAATATGGAAAATCAAATTTTATCAAAAATTAATTTATAATTATTTTTGCATTTAGACAATTGCTACTTATAGTAGAGGAAAGTCCGCGCTAGCACTATCTGAGATGATAGTAATGTTTGTGTTTGATCAAATAAATCAAAGCCTAGACGACAAGTGCCACAGAGACGAGCTTATTAAGTTAAGGTGAAACGCGGTAAACTCCACAAGCTAGAAACCCAAATTTTGGTAGGGGAATCTACAAAAGAGAATTCAATCAATTGTAGGTGTTATATTTATTTTTTAATAAATGTAATAAGATAAATAATTGTCACTCTGTATAGAGAACAGAACGCGGCTTATTAATGCAAAACACACATTTACTTGTGTGTTTTTATTTTCTATTATATTTTTACTACTATTCAGGTCCGCAAGTTTTTTCTTTACAAACACATTTATTCCCATTCATTTCTGAACAAGGACAAATTTCTTTATCAAGATTTTCTCTACAAATTTTTGCAGGACAATTGGCACATTTTACTATTCCACACATATTATTATTATAACTTTTAAATAAATAAATTTTAAAATTTATTTTTCTTATATGATTATTATTACATGGAAACGAAAAATAAATCTCTAAGAAAACAAAGAATAGAAATGGTGCAAATAATATACGAATTTGAATTATTTAATAAAATAATTGATTTAGATTATATTTTTGAAAATTTTGATATTACTGATTGACAAAATAAGATTTTTCAAACAACATTAAAATTTTATGAAAGAAATAAAAAAATTGTAGAACCTATTCTATTGGAAGGAAGAACATGAGAAAGTATTGCCCCTTTAAATAGAGGAATTATTGCCCTAGCTTCATCTGAACTATTAAGTCTTGATAAAAAAATAGTTATTGATGAATATATTAATATATGTAAAGAATTTTCTCCTGATAATTCGTATAAATTTTTAAATAACATTATAGATAAGGTGGCTATATTTTATGAACACATTAGAAATAAAAAACTTCAAGAAAAAACTTAAAAAAATAAAAAAGTATAAAGAATATAAAGAAATCTTTAAAAATAAGAAATATCGTTTTATTTTCTTTGTTTATGGTGATATTTTTGAATTAAGAAATTCTAAAATCCTAGAATCATTAGAAAGTTCATTTTTTGATAACACTACAAAAGAACATTTTGAAGAAAAATTTATTGAATTTGGAAATAATTTAGATGATCGATTTAATAAATTAGAATGAAAAGAATTCGGTTCATTCGTTTATTATACTTTTAACTATTCAAATTTTTATTTTGAGAAAAAAAATAGTATATTTACAAAAAATAATTATGTTGAATTAAATAAAATTAAAAAACAACATTATTACAACTGACTTGATTCATTTTATAATCAAAAAAACATTAATTTTAATAATTATGTTTTAAAAGTAATTAATTTTAGCACTTAAATTAAGCTTGATTAACTTTAGTTTTTGCTATGAAAGCATCTAATCTTGATGATTTTCTTGCTGCATTATTTTTATGAAAAACACCTTTTGAAACTGATGTATTTATTAATTTATGAGCTAATCTCACTTTTTCATCAAGATTTTCTGCTTTTTGTTCTGCAGCTAGTTTTGCATTTTTAATAGCTTTTCTAACTTGTGATTTGATTGCAGCATTTCTAACTCTTGATTTTTCGTTCGTTTTAATTCTTTTTTCTTTTGACTTTATATTTGCCATTTTTCTCCTATTTTTATTATTTTTTTATGCTAAATTTTCATTTATTCATTATATCATTTTTGAATAAATAAACATAAAAATTTTATATATTCTTTATTTAAGAATAAATTGCCTAAATATAGTTTATAATTTATAATAATTTTATAAATAATTATAAATTATTATTTTTTGCATTAAATATGTATAAAAAATAAAATAAGGGGGGTATTTATGATTAATTTCGATGATGATGAAGACAAAAAAAAGGCAAATAAGGACAATGAAGACGATAATGATGATTATTATGTTGAAGATGATGAACTAAAAACGGTTTTCGCCAACGAAAATGATAAATCTCGTATTGCAAAAATTCATATTGAAGATGATGAAGAAGTAATTCCACAAGAAAAAGAAGAATATCAAATAAAATCTCAAATTATTGATCAAGAAACAGATTCCTTAGCACCAGTTAATGTTTCTAGTGAAATGAGAAAATCATTTTTAGAATATGCGATGAGTGTTATTGTATCTCGTGCCCTTCCTGATGCAAGAGATGGTCTTAAACCTGTTCATAGAAGAATTTTATATGCAATGAGTGAATTAAACCTAGTTGCTTCTTCTCAATATAAAAAATCTGCTCGTATCGTTGGAGAAGTATTAGGGAAATTCCACCCCCATGGAGATTCTTCTATTTATGGAGCTATGGTTAGAATGGCTCAAGATTTTTCAATGAGATACCCTTTAATTGATGGTCATGGTAACTTTGGTTCAATCGATGGCGACGAAGCTGCTGCTATGCGTTATACAGAAGCGAGAATGTCAAGAATTAGTAATGAAATGATTGAAGGAATTAAAAAGGATACAGTTGATTTTGTTCCTAACTATGATGGATCTGAAAAAGAACCAGTTGTTTTACCTTCTAAATTCCCTAATCTACTAGTAACTGGATCAGTTGGAATTGCCGTTGGTATGGCAACAACCATTCCTCCACATAATCTAGGAGAAATAATTGATGGGGTTGTAGCTGTTGCTAAAAATCCAGAAATTGAAATAGAAGAATTAATGCAATTCGTTAAAGGACCTGATTTTCCAACAGGTGCTACTATTCTTGGAACAAGAGGAATAATTGATGCTTATACAACAGGAAGAGGATCAATTAAAATAAGAAGTAAAACTCATATTGAATTACTTAAAAATGGTAAATCAAGAATTGTTGTTACTGAAATCCCTTATGATGTTAAAAAACCAGCTTTAATTGAAAAAATTGCCCTTTTAGTAAAAGAGAAAAAAATTGAAGGTATTTCTGATTTAAGAGATGAAACTTCAAGAAAAGGAATAAGAGTAGTTATTGAACTTAAAAAGAACATTATTCCTGAAGTTCTTTTAAACCAATTGTATAAAATGACTAATTTACAAACAAATTATTCAGTTAATACAATTGCTCTTGTTAATGGAGAACCAAAATTATTAAATTTAAAACAAGCTCTTCAAGTTTATTTAGATCACCAAATTGAAGTTCTTACTAGAAGAATTAAATTTGATTTAGATAAAGCAGAAGCTAGACAACATATTCTTGAAGGACTAAAAATAGCTATTCAAAATATTGATGCTATTATCGCTTTAATTAGAAGATCGAAAACTGATCAAGAAGCTCAAGATGGAATGATTAAAGCATATAAACTTTCTGATAAACAAGCAAAAGCAATTATTGAAATGAGATTATCTCGTTTAACAGGTCTTGCTATTGAGAAAATGAATGAAGAAATTGAACAATTAGCTATTTTAATTGGTGAATTAAAAGAGATTTTAAGTTCAAGAGAAAAACTAATTAATTTAATTGTTGAAGAACTTAAAATAGTTAAAGATAAATACAACGATTCAAGAAGAACTGAAATTGATATTAATAATTTTGGAGATATTTCTAATGAAGATTTAATTCCTGAAAAAAATATTATTATTACAATGTCAACAAAAGGATATGTAAAAAGAATACCTTTAGTTGAATATCGTGTTCAAAGAAGAGGTGGAGTTGGTGTTCAAACTCAAACTACATATTCAGATGATGATGTGGAAAAAATTGTTTCAACAACAACCCATACTGATGTTCTTATTTTTACATCTAGAGCAAGAGTATTTAGATTAAGAGCTCACCAAATTCCAGAAATGTCTAGACAAGCAAAAGGAATTCCATTTATTAATTTAATTAATATTGAAAAAGATGAAAAAATTGTTTCATTATTAGTTACAAATGAATATGATAATAAATCCCTTATTACAGTTACAAAACACGGAATTATTAAAAGAACTAAACTTGAAGAATATCACAGAATTAATCGTAATGGAAAAATCGCTCTTTCAATGAAAGAAAATGATTCATTAGTTAAAGCGATGATTGTTTCAGCTGGAAAAGATATTATTATTGGTTCTAATAATGGTAAAGTAGTAAGATTTAATATTGAATTAATTAGATTCCTTTCAAGAACAGCTACTGGAGTAAAAGGAATGAAATTCGATAATACAAAAGAAATTGTTATCGGAGCATCAAATAGTGATGAAGGAGATCAAGTTCTTTCGGTTGGAGCTTCAGGATTTGCTAAAAAAACTCCTTTAAGTGAATATAGAGAAACAAATAGAGGAGCTAAAGGGGTTAAATCAATTAATGATTCTAAAGCCGGTAAACTTGTTTATATCGGATTAGTAAATGGCGATGAAGATGTAATGTTAATTACTAATAAAGGTATTGCTATAAGAACTAGTTTAGAACAAGTAAATGAAACATCAAGAGCTACAAAAGGTGTTAAAATAATTAACATTAAAGACGATGCAAAAATTAATTCAGTTGCAATTATTAATACTTCAAAAATAGAACAAGAAGTTGAAGAGGAAATAAGATTAACTCAAGAACTTAATTTAGCTCCTTTAAATCCTGTAATAAAAGACGAAGAAGAAGATAACCAAGAAGACTAAAATAATATGAAAATGTTTTTAGATACAAGTCAATTATTTTTTGCAATTGCTATTTTTGATGATGAATTTAAAATCATTAAATCTAAAATTGAAAAAATAGTTTTTAAAGTAGAAGCACTTACTAATTTTATTGATGAAAATAAAATAAATTTAAATCAAATAAATGAAATATATTTAAATATTGGCCCTGGTTCTTTTACAGGAGTAAGAGTTGCTCTTGTCTATGCAAAAACTATTTCCCAATTATGTAAATCAAAAATCTTTATAATTAATTCTTTTATCCTTTCTTCTCTTCTAAATAAAGATAAAGAAGAACAAATTGTATTTATAAATAAATATAAATCTCTTATTCTTAATAATAAAGATCTTCATGATTTTTCAAAAGTAAAAATTGAGAAAAAAGATTTAGAACAAACAAACCAAATAAACTATGAAGAATTAATTAATAATTTTACTAAATATAAACCAAATTTTAAAGAAGAACATAATTTAGAAAATATTAATCCTTTATATATATTAGAGCCCCAAATAGGAGATAAAAAATAAGATGATTATTTTAGGAATTGAATCAACTCATGACGATACATCAATAGCTATTTTAGATAATGATCTTCTTTTGCATAATCTAAAAATTTCTCAAATTGATATTCATAAAAAATATGGAGGAACTGTTCCGGAAATAGCTTCCAGAGAACATGTTAATAATTTTTTTATTTTAATTGAAGAACTGAAAAAAATATACGATCTAAAAAAAATAGATAAAATTGCTTATTCAGCAGAACCAGGGTTAATTGGTTCTTTGCAAATAGGATATTTAGTAGCACATGCTCTTAGCAATATTCTTAATAAAGAACTGATTAAAATTAATCATCTACATGGACATATTTTTTCTTCTGTAATTAAAAAAACAAATAAAGAAAATAAAGAAATAAAATATCCTTCTTTAGCCCTTATTTTATCAGGTGGTCATAGCCAAATTTATCTGCTTAAAAATAATCAAGAAATTGAAGTTATTTCTTCAACCGTTGATGATGCAATTGGAGAAGTATTTGATAAGGTTGCAAGAGTTCTTGATCTTGGTTTTCCAGGCGGCCCTGTTATTGATAAAATATTTGAAAATAATAGCTTTGATAATTTAATTCCTTTTTCAAAACCGAAAAAAATTAAGGAAATAAATTTTTCTTTTAGTGGGATAAAAACACAGGTAACTAATTATGTAAATAATCATAAAAATATTGATAAAAATTTAGTTGCTTATTCCTTTCAAAAAACAGTAATTGATTACATTATCGAAATTTTTGAAACAGCAATTAAACTTTATAAACCCAAATCGATAATTTTAGCAGGAGGAGTAAGTGCTAATTCTTATTTAAGAAAAAAATTTAATGAATTACACAATAATGTTTTAATTCCTGAAAAAGAATTTTCAACCGATAATGGAGCAATGATAAGTTGCGCTGCTTTCTATGAAAAAATAAAGAAATAAAAAAAATATTTTTTTTATTTATATTAATAAAAAAATTAATTTTAATATATAATAATTTTAATCAAAAACAAAAGCATACGGAGAAGTAGCTCAGCTTGGTAGAGCGCTACGTTTGGGACGTAGTGGTCGCAGGTTCGAATCCTGTCTTCTTCACCATTATTTTTGGGGGGGTAGCTCACCTGGCTAGAGCGCCTGCCTTGCACGCAGGAGGTAGAGGGTTCGACTCCCTTCCTCTCCACCAAATGGCGCTGTAGCTCAGCTGGTTAGAGCATCCGGTTCATACCCGGAAGGTCAAGGGTTCGACTCCCTTTGGCGCCACCAAATGGAAAAAACAAAGGAATGGACCTATAGCTCAGTCGGTTAGAGCGTCCGGCTCATAACCGGTAGGTCACAGGTTCGAGCCCTGTTGGGTCCACCATGGGCAATTACCCAAGTCTGGCTGAAGGGACTAGTCTTGAAAACTAGCAGGGGCTTTACCGCCCGCGGGGGTTCGAATCCCTCATTGCCCGCCATATAAAAAACATTATTCAGTTTTTTTCCAAAAAGAAATAATTAATTTATTTCTTAACATCGCGGAGTAGAGCAGTGGTAGCTCGTCGGGCTCATAATCCGAAGGTCACAGGTTCAAGTCCTGTCTCCGCAACCAAGGTTTAGTGGTAAAGTGGTTAATACGCCTCCCTGTCACGGAGGAGATCGCGGGTTCGATCCCCGTCTAGACCGCCATATGGCTTCTTAGCTCAGTTGGTAGAGCAACAGATTGAAGCTCTGTGTGTCCCTGGTTCGATTCCTGGAGAAGCCACCATAGCATAAATAAAATGACCAAATACCTTTTTATGTAGGTATTTTTTTTATCGTTTTTTATTTAAATAAAATATTAAACAACAATATATTTATTTAATAGTTTTTCAACAGAACCAAACATTCTAATAGCTTCTTCTTTAGAAATATCAATCATTATTTGTTTATTAGCTAAAATAATAATTCGATCACACATTTCTTTGATTGCATTATTATCATGAGAAATTAATATTAATGAAATTTTATACTTGTCACAATAGTTCATTATAAAATTTTGAATAGTATTTTTAATAGCTATATCAAGTCCTGTAGTAAATTCATCTAAAAATAATACTTTTGGTTTATTTAAAAGTGATAAGAATACATTAAGTCTTTGTTGTTGCCCGCCAGATAATTTAGAGACTTTGGTATTTAGATTTTTTTTAAGCTCGAAAATTTCTAATGAACGATTAAATTCTTCAAGATCATCAATTTTAATATTAACTAGTTTAATTACAAAATCAATTAAATCCTTTACAGTTAAAGATAAAGGGAATTTTAAATCTTGAAACTGAACAGAGAGTTTTTCATATGGATTATTAATATAATCGTAATTATAAGAAATATTTCCGCTTGTATATTTTCGATAACCACAAATAGATTCAGTAGTTATTGTTTTTCCAGCTCCATTTCCTCCAAGAAAAGCAGTTCTTTCATTTTCATAGATTTTAAAATCAACATGATCATAAATAACTTTTTCTGATCTTAAGGTTTTAAATGATTGTTTAAGATCATTTACTTCAATTAAAACTTTAGCATCTGAAGTATAAGTTTTAATTATGTCTAAATCTTTATATAAATCATTTTTTTGTTTATAAGGAATTTGTTTAATTTTTTCTCACAGTATTTTTTTAATCATTTTATTACCTATCTATTTGATCACTTAAATTTATATCAACTTATTATATTTACAATAATAACAAGAATAAAAGGAATAACTAAATTTAAAACTTTTTGTCAAGTATCGTAAATATTTATAGTTATTTTATCAAAAGGAGGTATTTCAGTCCCTGTTGGTGGCATTTCAAATGAGAAAATAAAAAATGGATCATTAATATTAAAAATATCAGCCCCTTTAAGAAAATCATTTAAAAATATTGGATCCTCTAATGAATAAGGAATTAAGGTATTATTTATTAAACCTAAAGAATAACTTAAAGGAGAAAATAAAGAAACATATTTAAGCGCTGAAACAGAACCTATTACTTGAATTGGAATAAATTGTCCAGAAAAAAGAAGAGAAGCAAATAAAATAGCAAAACCTGTTAATTGAACTGATAAAGAATTGTTTAATAAAACTCCTAGTAAAATACCAAATGCTATTACTACAAGGAATAAAGAAAACAAACTAAATATTAAATTACCTCAGTTTAAATTTTTAGTTTGTTCAAAAGAATCTTTATTTAAAAATATAAAATAAAATATTAAAACATAAATAGCTTCAAATAATAAGATAATAAAATATGCTATAAAAACAATAAAAATATATCACAACTTAGAAACATTAGATACCGCTATTTTTCTTAGAAGAATAGATGATTTTATTTCTACTAGCATTTGAGGAAGAACAACTAAAGCAATTGGTAATAATCCAAGCGATAAATAAGATGGAAGACCACCTGCAAAAATAGATATACTTCGATCCATTGCAACGAAAAAATAAACAAGCATAAACCCTAAAGGAAATAAAAAGAATGCTAAAGGACCAATTTTTGTTTTTCAAAAAAACTTATTTATAAAAAAATAAATAGCTGAATAAGCCGTTGCTGTATCACTATTTATTTTTAAAGAATCTAATTTTATTTTCATTGTATAAATTATATTTAATTAAATAAAAAAAGATTAAATTATTTTTTATTCTATTATTGCAACATTTTCAATTTGGTTTTCTTTCTTTTTAAATATCTTATACAAAGCAAATGGAGCAATAAAAATAATGATTAATGATGATAAAAGAATTGATACATAAATAATATATTGATCTAATTCTAAATTGATAGTTGGCTTAAAAAAGATTATTATAATTGTTCCGATTGTTAATAACAGTCCAACGGAAGCAATAATTGTTTTTACTATTTTATTTTTAATTGAAAATTTCCGTTCCAAGTCATTATATTTTCAGGTCAAAATTAAATAAGATAAAAATAATAAAACGTAAGCAAATAAATATGTTCCTGAAGTAATTGAAATACATATAGTCATTACCAAATTATTATTTGATGGAAGGAAATTTAAAAGAGAAAATCAAAAGATCATAAAGAAGATTTGAATTACAAATATATTATATTTAACTCCTCATCTATTTTCTTTATTTAATCAACTTCAAATTCCAATTGTTTTAATTGAATTACTAAAACCAATTGAGGGTTCAACGATAATAGTGCTTACTTGACCAATTATTCCGATAATAATTAAAAAGGAAATAATCTTACTAATTCAAATATAGCTATTTCCAAATAATCCTTTAACAACTGTATCAAAAGTTAAAAATACAGCATTAGATAATTGAATTTCATCAATTGGAAGAACTAAGGCAATAGATATTCCTGCTAAAGTATTTAAAGTAACTAGAGTAAGAACTACCATTCCAATTACAATCGGATATGTTTTTTTAGAATTCTTAAGAACATTTATTGTATTAGCGGAAACTTCAATAGCGGTCATACTTAAAAGAAATGAAGAAAAAATTACAAATTCAAAAATATTATCTTTCGGTAAAACCGATGTATCTAATTTCGGAGGAAGCTCTCCATTTTTAGTAATAAAAACAAAACAGAAAGAAAAAATTATAAGAAGAACAGTTGGAAGAATAACTCCTACTGGAAGAGAAATTCTGCTGATTCATATTGTAATTTTAAGTCCAAAAACATTTAGGAAATTAACAAATAAAAAAGCGGCAATAATAATAAAGAATTGGACGATATTACTATTTAGAATATTAGTATCAAAAATATAACTAATTCCACTTAATAAAAAATAAAAAAATATAGTATAAATTACAGTAGTTTGAAATCACTGAAAAAAGACAGCAGCAAAACCTCATTTTTCATTCATCGTATTTTTACTTCATTCAAAAATTCCGCCCTTTTTTCACTTAATAACGGAACCCATTTCAGCTGAACATATCGCTACTGGAATAAATCATAAAAAAGCGGCAATAACCATAAAGAAAATAAGATTAAATCCAGAACTTGCAAAAGTTGGATATAAAACCATAGACATTAATGATGTAGCTGTTAAAGAAAAGAATCCAATAATTCCAATTTGTTTATTTGACATTTTTTAAATCACTAATAATTATTTTTAGTTTTTTTGTAATCGCTTCATCAAAAAGACTTGAGAAATAATTAAAGTCATTTTTATCATATAGTCAAGGAGAAAGAATACAAGATCTTAAAATATTAATTGAACCATTATTTAAAAATTCTTTTTCATTAATTTTAGCTCTTTTTAAAATATCTAAAGGAGCATTTTTATAATCTTCAAAAGAAAAACTTGTATGGGAAAGAATTAAATCATTGATATATGTATCACCTTCAACAAATGAAGAGTGTTTATAAATTTCTTGATTTAATTGATTCATTTTTTCTAATGAACTATTTCCTTCAAAATTAAAGGCAAAATCAACAATATTAAAATCAGGTTTTGTAAGAATATAAACATTTACTTTTTGTCCATCTACTACATATGTTTTTTCATTAATATGATTTGCAAAATTACTTGATCCTTCAATATTATGTCCCATTAGTTTTCCATAACCTGTTATATTTAGTGGAACTACTTGATGATTTGTTCAAACAGCGGCAGCTGTAGCTCCTGCTTTTGATCCTTCGAAAATATAAGCACCTAATAAATCAGGAATTGTTATTTTAGTATCGAAAACATATGTAGCAAAATAAGAAATCGCATTTCTCATTTTAATATCTCTTATAGCAATTCCTCCAGCTGAATATGGAGTATAACCCATTTTATGGGGATCGATTGTAATTGATTCAGCATTACCCATTGCTTTAAAAGCATTATAAATATCTTGATTTGGTCAAGTATTTAATTTATCGAATACTTTGTATTCTTTATATTTTTTTTGAAGATCTTCAAAAGGAATAAACTTATCATTTTCATCTAAACAAATTGATCTTAAATAACCACCATAAGCGGCATCAATATGATAATAGAATCAAACATTTTCTTCTTTTTTTAATTTTTCTCGAATAGCAATTACTTTATCAACGTGATCAATTGCTCCTTCTTCAGTAGTTCCAACAACTGAAACAACTGCTAAAATAGGAGTTTTTTCTGCAATACATTTATTAAGTTCTTTTTCTAAAACATTAATATCCATACGGTAATTAATATCTACATCTATTGGAACAATATTTTTTGTTCCAATTCCTAAAATATCAACAGCTTTAAGTCATGAATAATGTTTAGTTCTGGGAACAAAAATTTTTCCTAATTGATTCATTTTTGAAGAATCAACTCTAATTGAATTATCTTTTATAGCATCTCATTTTTGAGGGTCTTTATCTAATATGGCAATAATTTCATCAACTGACATATTAAATAATTCTCAATCACTTTTATTTTTAACCACTTCAGGAAATACTTCTTTCATGGCAAAAGGAATTGATTTGAAATTTCTGGCATATCATAAACCTTCATAATTAGCTACTGAACCATCTGCTGAAATATGTCCTCAACCTTTTTTAGGATCAAACCCCAATAATCTACAAAAATCTAAACCAACTTCTGATTCCATTCTTGATGTTGCAGGAGATGATTCATAAGCGACATTATTTCCATTGAAAAACATTGTTTCAAAATAAGCGATAATTCCTGGCATTAATGTTTCACTATTCATATGTCCTAAATATCTTGGAGAATGTCAAGGAATACTTCCTGATCTTAAAAGATGAGATAAATTATTTAACACTTCTTTTGCTCTATTAGAAGTGTAAATAAAATCTTTTTCTGTTTTATCTTCTTCTAAAATAATATCTTTATCTCCGGCATGAAAATTTTTTCTTCAATATGCCGAATCCTCATAAGCTGAGGTTATAAGATTTTTATAAAATACTTCATTTTCTGATTTAGAGCCTAAAAATAAAGCTTTAAAATCAATTATTTTTTTATCCTTGTTCATATATTTCTCCTTAATAAATTATTTTGTTTATTCAACTTGTTCGCTAGCTACTAATCAAGAATGATCTTTGAATTTTTTTGAAAAAGAAATTCCAATAGGAATTAAGATTAAAATTGATGATAAACCAACATAAACTAAAAGATCTTGTACTAATAATAATTCTAAAGTACCTTGTTGTTGGAAGAAGGTAACAATAATTGCCATGGTTACTCCCAGTAAAGCTAATACTGAAATAATTCATGCTCCAACTTTTTTACCAGGAACTGTAAATCCTCTTACAACATCTGGTTTTGAATATTTTAATTTGATAAAAGCAAAGATCATTAAAATATAAGCTATACAATATAAAATAATTGTTTCATTTAATAAAATTCCAAAAACATTACCAGCTCCTGTTATTGTTAGAACTGCATATAGAATTGCAAATAATGTAACGGCAATAGCTTGAACAATAACAAAAACAATAGGAACATCTCTTTTAGTTTTTTTATGGAAGAATAAAGGCATTGTTCCTTCTGTAGCTGTTGCATACATTGCATTTGAAGGCCCTAGAATTCATGAATTTAATTGACTGAACATTCCAAATGCCATTAATAAAGCAAAAATATTCACAAGTCAAGGAGCTCCTCAAGTTTCTAAAATAATTTTAAAAGGAATAATAACGGCATTTGCTAATGATATTTCATTATTAGGAACTAATGCGGCGAAAATAAATCCAACTCCTAAATTAAAAATTACCATTAATACTAAAACAATTAATAAACCTAATGAATAATTTTTCTTTGGATTATCTATTTCATTAGCTCTTGTCGAAGCAATTTCCAGTCCTATAAAAATTCACATTATTTGAGAAAATAATTGAAGACCACCAGCTTGTTGAGGAATAATTCCTTCTTGAGCTGGAGGGAAAATAGCTCCTGGAATATTATTTATTAAATCAAAATTTCCTCTTATTGCTTGTTCGGAAATAAAACTTATTCCAAAAATTGTTAAAAAAACAAATGGAACATAAATTCCAACTACAGCTCCTATATTTATAAGAGATTTTCCTACTTTATTTGAAACAAAATTTAAAATAGTAATAACTCAATAAATAAAAATTGTAAATAATGCTAGAAAAATCGGATCAGTACTTAAATGATGGGTAGTCGATACTCCATCACTTCAAGGAGTAGTAATCATCGGATCGCCTATAACAAAAGCGACCATTGTGGCAAGACCAACTCCTATGATTACCATTCCAAAAAACATTTGGACTCATAATAGCCAAGCAACTAAAAAACCGGCTCTTTTGCCAAAAGCTTCTTTTACTCAAACTTCTGGCCCTCCTCTTTTAGATCAACCCGTTGCTAATTCTGCGGCAATAAAACCCATTGGAATAACAAAAATAATAATTGATAATACCATTCAAATAATAGATGAATATCCTGCACTAGCTACTTGGGGAACATTTCTTATAGATCCAAAAAAAGCTATTGAAAGTCCTACTAATTGTAATAATGATATTTTTTTATTGATAGGTTTTGATTCTGAAGAGTCATTAGTCTTATTTCTTTTAAGAAACATAAATTTTCCTTTTTTATTCAATATCTTATGTTTAATTATATCACTATCTAAATTTTAGTTAGGAAAACTATTTTTTTAGTTAGTTTCTTCTCAATTATTAAATCAGAAACTAAAAATGGTTCTGAATAAATATTAATTTTTAAAATTGGGATAACAGAAATTTGTTTATCGTCTTTAAAGTTAAAGAAAAATTGAGTTTTAGTTAAATCAGAATATTTTCCATAACGTTTTCAAGCTTCCTTTTTATCTAAAAGAACATTTCCTACAACATCAATTCTAAAAGTAATTTCTTTTTTATCATTTTTTTTATAAATAAAAATAGTATTTAAAGTTTTGATATGTTTTTCTTTTAAAAATAAAATAGGAGTTTTTATTAAAAATATTTTATTCATTCTTATTGAATTAATATTTATTAATAAAATATTAGCTTCTTCATGATTTTCTTCAATTTTATATGTATGTTTTTCATCTTCTTTAAAAGATATTCTATGTAAATCACCTAAATCAGTATTTTCAAATTTAAGAACCGCTTCATCAGTACTATAATAAATATTTTTTAAAATATAATCAGGGTCATATTTTTTAACTTCTTCTTCATCTTGAACTTTAAGATTTTCTAAATTATCTTTATTATTTTCAAAATTAATAAGAGCTTTATTAATTAGTTCTTCTAAATTTTTTCTTTGGCGTTCATCTTCTTTAAAATTATTTATTTTTTCAATATTATTTTTCTTAATATTTGAATAATCAGAAAAAACATTAACGATAACACTACCTACAAGCCCGTAATATGAAATTCCAATTATAGACAGAAGAACAGATATTATTTTACTTGCAAAATAAACCGGAACATAATCACCATACCCGATTGTTGTAATAGTTACAAAACAATATCAAAGAGCTATTCAAATGTTATCAATTACATTAGTAGGTTTGTCTTGTGGATTAGGATTAATATCTGTTCAGTAATAATCTTCTAATTTGAATATTAAAAATGAGAAGAAAATTAAAATAACAAATAAAATTACAATCATTAAAATTAATGTTTTCTTTTTATTTCAAATTATTTTTTTAAGAATCTCAAGATTATTTTTATTTAATCTACTATAAACAAATTTTGGATATATTTGAGCTAAATTAAAACCTAATAAAATTGTAAAAACGACCTGACTTATGTTTTGGTCAAAATCAGGATTTTGAAATACTAATTCTCCATTTACAAAAGAACCATATACAACACCTAAAATAATTATTATAATTGAAGATAATAATTGATAATTAGAAACTAAACTTTTAAAGTTTCTAATAAGAGAAATTGGATAAGATTCTTGGTAAACATAATCAATTATCGATAATCTTAAACAATAATCAAAAAGCATTATTGTAGAAACTATAAAACTTATAATATAAAACTTAGAAAGAATAATGGTATTAATTTCTTGATTAGGAATAATGGAATTTATAATTGGAATTATTCCAATCAAAGGCAAAAGACAAATTATAACATTATAGAAATAGTAAAATAAATTTACTTTGTTTTTAATTTTATTAAAATAGAATAATTTATAAATATGTTTTCTTATATTTTTATAATTATTA
>JBOFZK010000051.1:0-68110 GCA_051655145.1 Metamycoplasmataceae bacterium | reverse complement strand
GTTGAATCTAATTTAGGTTGATTCCCAATTGTAAAACCTTCATTAGCTGTTAAAGTAACTATTTTTGTTTCTGTATTAACTGAAACAACGAAGTTAGTTAAATTTTCAGTTTTAAGATCTGTTCCTTCAAATAATTTTTGAAGTGCTGCTAATTGAGCGATTTTATCTGTTCCTGTTAAAGCAGTAACTTCAGTTGTATTAAGAGTTGCGGCTGTTTGAATAGCTTTAATATTTAAATCTATATCTGTTGGAGTTGTTTCTAATACATATGCATTTGATGCTAAAGTATTTTTACCATCAATTGTATAACCAGGTTTTGGATTTAAAGTAACAACATTTTTATCTTTATCAATTGAAATAGAAAAATTGTTTTGGTTTGCTTCAATTAAATCTTTACCTTCAAATAATTTTTGAAGAGATGTTAATTGAACTTGAAGATTACTTCCTTCTAATACTGTAATATCAGCATTTGTAAGTTTAGGATTAGCTATAGCTGTAATAGTTAAATTAATTGTTGCTGGTGTTTCTCCTGCACAAGAAGTTATAACTAAAGTTGGAGCTATAATCGCTATGGTTGATAATGCACCAAGAGAGGTTAATAGTTTTTTATTCATGTTTTCCTTTAATTTTTTTTAATAGAAGGTTGGTTATTCTATGAAAACAATTATAAGTCTTTTTAAAATTATTATTCTCTTTTTTATTTAATTTATATTTTAAATTTATTATTAGTAAAAAACCTTTGTTTATAACTCATTTAGAGTAATAGTTTAATTCGATTTAGTAATTATTTATAATTAAATATTTTAAAAATAAAAAACTCTTAATAACAATTTAGTTATTAAAAGTTTTATTATATAAATTATTAAAATTTAAATTATCCTCTTATTCCTCAAGGATATGAAGTTAATGATTTTCTATTAGAACTAAAAATAAATCCTTGTTTAGCTGTTATAGTAACTATTTTTGCTGATTTATTAACAACAACAGTAAATTTATTAAAATTACCTGATATAGATTCAAATAAAACTCCAAGTATAGCTTCTTGTTTAGAAGGATCCTCTATATCAGCAGCTTGTTGAGCTGTTAAATTAGGAGCTATTTTTTGTTTTACTGGTAAAACAACATCAGCTGCTACAGTATATGGTTTTGAATCTAATTTATTTTGACCACCAATTGTAAACCCTTTGTTCGGAGTTAAAGTAACAATTCTATTTGTTGTATTAACTGAAACAGTAAAATTAGCTAAATTACCTGTTATAAGTCCTCCGCCATCAAATAATAATTTAAGAGCTGTCAATTTAGTTGCAGGAGTTGTTGATGTTAAATTAACAATTTGTTCTCCTGTAAGTGTTGGTGCTGTTGCTTTAGCTGTAATAACTAAATTTACAATAGGATTTTCAATTGTTATTTTATTTGATTGCAATGTTTTAGAACTTCCAAATATAAATCCATTTGCCGCTGTTAAAGTAACTATAAAATTGTTTCTATCAACTTTAAAGGTAAAATTTTTATAATTATTTGCATTTATAGGGTTAAATAATATACCAAGTATTGTTTGTTTTTGTGATTCACTTCCTGATGATAAAAAATCAAATTGTGCATCTGTAAGTTTAGGATTTTGTTTTGCAGTAATATTTAAATTTTGATCAATAGTTGCATTTGTATAAGCAGTTGAATTTAAAATTTTATTAGCATCAGCAAATGTATAATTTGCTTCAGCTGTTAAAGTAACTATTCTTGTACTTGTATTAACTGCAACTTTAAATTTAGATAAATTAGTTTCTGTAAGATCATTACCTTGAAATAATTTTTTAAGAGAATTAAATTTAGCAGTTGCATCTGATCCTGTTAAGGCAGTAACTTCAGTTGCGGTAAGAGTTGCAGATGTTGTTATAGCTGTAATTTTTAATTCTGTAACTGCAGGAGGAGGTGTTGTACTAATTGTATATGCATTTGATACAAATGTTTTTGCATTATTAATTGTATATCCAGATATTGCATTTAAAGTAACTTTTTTATCTCCACCAACTGCTACTGTAAATTTATCTTGATTAGCAGGGACAAATCCTGTTCCTCCAAAGAATTTTTCAAGAATACTTCATTTATCTGTATTAGATCCTGATCCTTTTAAAGTATTTTCCTCTGCTATAGTTAATGTAGGAGATAATTTAGCTGAAATAACTAAATTAGTAGTTTCAACTGGAGGCGTTGTTTCTTCAACTATATATTTATTTGAAGCAAATAAAGGTTTAGTATTAATTGTAAATCCTGTATTTGCTGTTAAAGTAACTATTTGGTTAGTTTCATTTACAGAAACTTTAAAATTTGCTTGGTTATCTTGTGTTAACCCTGGTCCTCCAAATAATTTTTGAAGTGCTGCAAATTGAGCAGGAAGCTCTGTTCCTTTTAAAGCGGTTATATCTTGTTGTGTAAGTTTAGGAGTGGCTGTAGCTGTAATTGTTAAATCTTTAACTTCTACTACTGTATTTTCAGCACAAGAAGTTATAATTAATACTGGAGCTACCATTGCTATTGTCGATAAAGTAGATAATGAAATTAATAATTTTTTATTCATGTTTTTTTCCTTTTTATAGATACTTATATATCTATATATATTATAATATCTTTTAAAATTTTATAATATATAAAATTTATTATGCTATTTCATATTTAACTGAAATAAAAGTTCCACTACCATTAGCTGAATAAACCAAAATAATTCCTGGTAATGCTGTAATAGAAACCAATTTATTTGTTTCATCAACAACAACTTTAAAATAAGCTTGTGTTGTGTTATCTACACCATCAAATAATTTTTGAAGTATTGGTAATTGAACTGCCAAATTAGGTGAGCTTGTATTTTTTAAAATATCTATTTCTGCTTGAGATAGTTTTATAGCAGCTGTTGGAGATTTAGCACTAATATTTACGCGAGAATCTTCAACAGTATATAGGTTTGAATCTAATTTAGTTTTGCCACCAATTAAAAAATTTGTCGCAGCTGTTAAAGTAACTATTTTTTTATCATTATCAATTGAAACAGTAAAATTAGCTTGATTAGTTGAAGTAAGATCTTGTCCATCAAATAATTCTTTAAGAATTATTAATTGTTTAGCATCATCTACTTTTAATAAATCTATTGTTTGTATTCCTGTAAGTTTTGGAGATGCTTTAGCTGTGATTGTTAAATCTTTTGGGGCAATAGTATCTATTGTATAAGTATTCGAATTTAATGTATTAGAATTCCCAAAAACAAATCCTTTTTTTGCAGTTAAAGTAACTATTTTTGTTCCTTTATTAACTTCAAAAGTAAAATTTTTATAATTTTCTGTAGTTATAGGATCAAATAATAAACCAAGTACTGTTTCTTTTTCTGTATCATTTCCTGTTTCTAATTGAGTTTCTTGAACAATTGTAAGTTTAGGTGATGGTTTTGCAGTAATTTTTAAATCTGTATCAGTAGGAGGAGTTACTTCTTCTGTATATACATTTGATGCTAAGGTATTTTTACCATCAATTGTATAACCGGATTTTGCAGTTAAAGTAACTATTTTTCTGCCTTTATTAATTGAAATAGAAAAATTTTTTAGATTAGCTGATATAAGATCTTTTCCTTCAAATAATTTTTGAAGTGCTGTTAATTTAGAAGAAGGATTACCTACTTCTAAAGCAGTAATATCTGTATTTGTAATTTGAGGATTTGCTTTAGCGCTAATAGTTAAATTAACTATAGCTGGCGCTTCGCTTGAACATGAAATGGTAGCTAATATCGGAAGCCCTACAGCTGCTATAGATACCGAACTTAATGAAATTAATAATTTTTTATTCATATTTCCTCTTTTTTATAAAAATTTGTTTTTATTTATAACTTAATTTAGTTAAATTATAGTACTTTCAAATTAAAAAAAAAAAAAGGTAAATTTTAGTATTTTTTAGAATAAAAATTTAACTTAATTTATAAAAATTTAATGGTAATTTTTCATTTTTTTGTAAATTAAAAAACTTTAATAATAGTTAAATTATTAAAGTTTAATTTTATATATGAATAAATAATTATACTAATATATATTTTGCTTAATTAAATTATATACTGTAGTTATTCGTGTTACCTTAGAATTAGGATCTGTTCCAAAAACAAATCCTGGTTTTGTAGTTAATATAACCTGAGTAGCATATGAAACTCATTCAATGTTTAAATAATTTATATTTGTTGTATCTATTCCAACAAATCCTCTAGAAAGAATTTCCGCTTGTTTTGCCGCATTAGAAGCAGATGTTTCTTCTTTTAACACATCTGCTTCTTTTATTGTTATATTAGGAAAAGCTTGTCTTACAGTAATATTTATAGCAGTAATTTTAAGACTATAATTTTTATTTAATGTTTCTTTTCCAGAAAATGTAAATCCTGGTTTAGCTATTAAAAAAACATTATTATTAGTACTAAATATAATAGTAAAATTATTTTTATTTGTAGCATTAATTCCAGTAAATAACTTATTAAGAATTACTAATTGTTTGTTTGCATCTGCACCTTCTAAATCAACAATCTCAAGTCCTGTAAGTTCTATATTACTTGAATTAGCAGTAATAGCTAAATTTACATCAGCTGGTGGTGTAGGAGGTTTTTCAATTGTAAAAGCAGGAGATGCTATTGTTGGTTTACCATTAATAAATATATAATCTTTTATAGCAGTTAAAGTAACTACATTAGTATTGCTAACTACAAATGTAAATTTATTTTGGTTTTCAGTAATAATACCATCAAATAATTTTTGAAGAACTGGAAGTTGGGTTTTAGGATCTTTCCCTTTTAAATATATAACTTGTTGTTCTGTAATTTTTTGTCCTGATATTTTAGGAATAATATTTAAATTAATTAAATCACCTTTTGGTGCTTCTTCACTAGAACATGAAATAGTTGCTAATATTGGTAGAGATGTGGTTACTACCGATAATGTTCCTAATGAAATTAATAATTTTTTGTTCATTTTTTTCTCCTTATTTAAATAAATTTATTTTCAATTCCTATTGTATATTTAACTTGTACTGTTTTTGTTCCGCCATTTACTTGAGTTCCAAAAACATAACCTTCATTAGCTGTTAGAATTACTACATTATCCTTAGAAACTGTAAAAGTTAAATTATCAAAAGTTGAAGTTGTAATACCATTAAATAAAAATTGGAAATTTAAAACGAAAGCAGGTTTATTAATTTCTGTTAAAGGAGCATGTATAGCATCTGATCGTAATTGACTTATTACCGGATTAACTTTAGGACTAATATTTAAAACATCTAATGTAAGATTAAACACATTTGATTCTAAAGAATCTTTCCCATCAATTTTAAATCCGTTTTCCCCTATTAATGAAATTACTTTTTTATCTTTATCTACTAAAAAACTAAAATCAGTATAATTACTTATTTTAAAATCTTTTCCTTCAAATAATCTTTGAAGTAATGGGAATTGTAAAATAATATCTTTACCTTGCAATAATGTAATCTCAGCATTTGTAAAAGTTGCAGGTGCTGGTTTAGGAGTAATAACTAAATTTTTAAATGTTTCTGGTTCTCTAATAATTGAATACATATTAGATACTAATTCAGTTTTACCATCAATCTTATAACCATTTTTAGCTTTTAAAGTAACTTTTCTAATTTGTTTATTAATTATAATAGTAAAATTAGATTGATTTTGAAATGTAAGATCTTCTCCACCAAATAATTTACCTAATGCAGTTAATTGTTGAGCTAAATTTTTTCCTTCTAAAGCAGTAATATCTGAATCTGCAAGTTGAGGTGATATTTTAATTGTTAGGTTTAAATTAATCTCTTTAGGTGGAGGGGTTTCACTTTAACATGAAACAGTAGCTAACATCGGAAGCCCTACAGCTACCATAGATAAAGAGCTTAATGAAATTAATATTTTTTTATTCATATTTCCACCTTTTTTATAAAATTTCTTTTAATTTATATGAGTCAATTTATATAATTATAGTACTTTTAAATACTAAATAGTTTTTTTTTTTTTTATTTTAAGTAAATTTTATTGTTTTTTTTATAATAAAATTTAGCTTAATGTATAAGTATTTGATGCAACTTTGTCAGTGTTATTACTAAAAATATAATCACTAAAATTTCGATTATCAATTGTTAATGTAATAATTTTTTTAGTTTTATCAACAACAATAAAGAAAAATTTTTGATTATCTTTTGTAACTCCATCAAATAATTTTTGAAGTATTGGTAATTGTAAAGGTAAATAAGTATCATTTAAAGTTTGACCTAATATAGCTTCATCTTGTCTTGTTAAAGTTGGATTATCTTTAGCTGTTATAGTTAAAATATTTTTTGTATTAGTATAAATAGTATTTAGAAAAAGAGAAAAACCACTAAAAGCATAACCATCATTAGCCGCTAAAGTAACTAATTTTGCAAAAGGATTAACACTTACTTTAAAATTAGCTTGGTTTTGACTTGTAAGACCAGATCCTTGAAATAATTTTTTAAGAATAACTAATTGTTTAACTTTGTCAATCCCTTGTAAATCAGATATTTCTGCCGCTGAAAGAGCAATAGTTTGAGGAATAGGTAAAATATCTAAATTAATATAAAGAGAATAAGCTGGAGCTGATAAAGTAGTTGTACCAGTATTAGGATTTGCACCAAAAACAATTCCTGGTTTAGCTTTTAAACTAACAACTTTATTGATTACTTCAAATGTAAAGTATTGATAATTTGCAATAGATATTCCTGTAAATATTTTTTCAAGAACAGCTAATTGATCAAAACGATTTATATCACTAGGTTTTTCATTTATTGAAGCATCTTCAGTTGAAAATAATTTTACATTTTGATTTGCTGTTATATTAAGATTAGAATTAATAATTTGATATTTACTTGAACTTAAGGTTTCTACATTATTAATTGTATATCCTGGATAAGTGGTTAAAGTAATAATATTTCCTGGACCAATTTTAATTTTTAAATAAACTTGATTCATAATATCAATTCCACCAAATAATTTAGATAGAGCTGCTACTTTTTTAGGAATATTTTGATCTTCTATATCCATAAGATCAATTGTTGTAAGAGTAATTGCTCCTGGTTTAGTTGTAAGAGTTAAATTTATTGGTGTAGCATAAATATTTGATAATGTTAGTTTCCCATTAATTGTAAAACCTGTTTCAGCATTTAAAGTAACTTCTAAATTTACTTTATTAAATGCAACAGTAAATTTAGTACCTATATTTGCAAGTAGAAAATCTTTCCCTTCAAATAATTTTTGAAGAACTGTTCATTTTTCTCCAGCATTTGATCCTTCTAAAGCAGTAACATCATTATTAGTAAGTATAACACTAGCTATAGGTGTAATAGTTAAATCTATAGCCGGTGATGTTACTTCATCTTTATATGGATTTGATGCGAAGATTTTTTCTCCATTAATTGAATAATTAATTTTTGCTATTAAAGTAACTAATTTATTATTTTGATCAATATCAATATCAAAATTAGCCATATTTGCGATTGTAAGGTCTATTCCACCAAATAATTTTTTAAGCGATTCTAATTTTTTAGTAGTATCTGTTCCTGTTAATAAATTAGTAATATCATTTATTGTAAGTACAGGATCTTTTTGAGCCGTAAGAATTAAATTAATATTTATAGGCGGTGTTGTATCAATTGTATATTGATTTGATGCTAAGGTTTCTGCATTATTAATTGTATAACCCATATTAGCTTTTAAAGTTACTATTTTTTTATTTGTATCAACTAAAATAATAAATTTATCTTGATTAGCTGAAATAAGTCCTTCACCTTCAAATAATTTTTGAAGTACTGGTAATTGAGCTAAAGGATAAATTCCTTCTAAGATAACAATATCTGAAGGTGTAAGTTTAGGACTAGCTTTAATTGTAATTTTTAAATTTGTTGCGGGAATAGGTTTATCAATTATATAAGCATTTGAATTTAATGTATTAGAATTACCAAAAATAAATCCTTTTCTTGCAGTTAAAGTTACTATTTTTGTATCTTTATTAATTGTAAAAGTAAAATTTTTATAATTTTCTGCAGTTATAGGATCAAATAACATAGCAAGTGCTACTTGCTTTTGTGCATCGGTTCCAGATTCTAATTGAGTTTCTTCATTTGCTGTAAGTTTAGGATTTTCTTTAGCTGAAATAGTTAAATTAATAGTTGTTGTTGATTCATTTGCACAAGACATTGTAATTAATACTGGGGCAACAATTGCTATTGTCGATAAAGAACCTAATGTTATTAATATTTTTTTATTCATTTTTCTCCTTGAATTATAAAATTATTTTGATTTAATTATAATCTTTTTCAAAAAATATGTTTAAGATAATAAAAAAAGCAAAAATTAAATTTTGCTTTTAATATTTAAAATAATTTGCTTTTTTAATTATGCAACTGTAAAAGTTTTTGAAACTAATGTTGTATCAGTAGCTGTATTAGCAGCTCCTATAACAAAACCTTTTTTAGCTGTTAAAGTAACTGTTTTAGCAGTATCATTAACTGTAAAAGTGAAGAAATTTCAATTAGCATCTGTTATACCAGTAAATAATTTAGCAAGACCTGTTTTTTGATCTGCTAAATTAGCTGATGTAGGAGTAACTAAAGCAGTATTTTCTGCCGCTGTTAAAGATGGAGTTGCTGTTGTTGTAACGGCAAAATTTAAATTTTTATCTGAAACAGTAAATGTAGATGAATTTACTTCAGTTTTAGTTCCAATTGTAAAATCTTTACTTGCTGTTAATTTAATTACTGCACCTGCAAAATCAATTTCAACAGTAAAGTTAGGGAAGTTCGCTTCTGTTAAATCTTTACCATCAAAAAACAATTTAAGAGCTGCTAATTTATCAGTTTCTGTTGCTGAATTTAAATTATTAAGTTGAGCTTGTGTAACAGTAGCTGCAGCACCTAAAGCTTTAATATCTAAATCTGTAGTTGCAGGAGGTGTTGTACCAATTGTATATGCATTTGAAACAACTGTTTCTCCACCATTAATTTTATATCCTTTAATAGCTGTTAAAGTAACTTTATTATCTGTACCAACAGCAACAGTAAATTTATCTTTATTAGTTTCTACAAATCCTGCTCCTGTAAATAATTTTGCAAGAACTGCTCATTTATCTGTATTTGTTCCTGTTCCTTTTAAAGTAGTTTCTTCTTCTGTAGTTAATACTGGACTTGTTTTTGCTGTAATAATTAAATTAGTAGCATCAACTGGTGCTTCACTAGCACATGAAACTGTAGCTAATATTGGAGCTACAACTGCTAAAGTTGATAAAGACCCTAGCGAAAGTAATAGTTTTTTGTTCATTTTTTTCCTTTGTATAAAATTTTTTTTATCATCTAATTATAATACTTTTTTATTTAATTTTTTAATATTTTTTAAAAAGCAAAAAACAAAAAATACTTTTATTTTTTTATTATATATATTAATTTAAATTAATTAATTTTATGGAGTTATAACAGGATAAGGTGTTGATACTATTACAGTTTGATTATTAGGGAAGATAAATCCTTGTTTTGCTGTTAAAGTAATTGTTCTAGCGGCTTCATCAAGAACAAAAGTAAAATACTGAAAATTAGTTACTGTTGTAGGATGAAAAAATCAACCAATTTGAGCTCATACATCATCTGTATTATTTGCTTTTATTTTAGCAATTATTCCAGCTAATTGATCTTCTGGTATTCTAAGTGGATTTTTTGGTGCCATATCTACCAAAATATTTTTAACAGTATATGGCACTGAATCTAATTTAGATTGACCACCAATTGTAAACCCTGTTGCAGCTGTTAAAGTAACTTTATTTGTTGTTTGATCAATTGCAACAGTAAATTTAACTAAATTAGCTTCTGTAAGATCTGTTCCACCAAATAATAATTTAAGAGCTGTAACTTGATCTGCAGGAGTTGCTGATGTTAAATTAAGAATTTGATTACCATCTAATTCTACGGTTGCATTAGCTGTAATATTTAAACTTACTGAAGGAGTAGTGCTTTCAATTGTATATACGTTTGATTCAACTGTTTCAACATTATTAATTGTAAATCCTGTATTAGCTTTTAAAGTAACTTTCATTGTAGTTGTATTAATTGCAACACTAAAGTTACCTTTATTTTCAGGTTTAAATCCTGATCCATCGAATAATTTTGCTAATGAATTTCATTTTTTAGCATTATCTGTATCAGTTGTATCTCCTAAAAGAGTAACATCTGCATCTGTAAGTTTAGGTGTTACTATAGGTGTAATAACTAAATTAGTAGTTTCAGTTGTTCCTTCAATTGTATATTTATTTGAAACTATTGAAGATTTACCACTAATTGTAAATCCTGTATTCGCTGTTAAAGTAACTATTTGATCAGTTTCATTAATTGCTACTTTAAAATTAGCTTGATTAGTTAATGATAAACCTGATCCTCCGAATAATTTATTAAGTGCTATTAATTGAGAAGGAAGTGCTGTTCCTTTTAAAGCAGTAACATCTGCTTGTGTAATTTTAGGTGAAGTTCTCTTTATTATAATTAAATCTTTACCTTCCACTGGTGCTTCACTAGAACATGAAACTATAACTAATATTGGAGCTACAACTGCTATAGCTGATAAAGAACTAAGTGATATTAGTAATTTTTTGTTCATATTTTTCCTTTATAAAAATTTATTTTTTTTAACATAATATTTATATTCCTTTTAATAATTAAATATTTTTAATTAAATTTTATGCTGTTGTGATTTTAGGATAATCAGGATAAACTATTAATACTAAATATAATATAATTTTTTTATGTCTGTAGCAATCGTCGCTGAATTTAATCCTTTTCATAATGGTCATGTTTATTTAATAAATCAAGCTAAAATAAATTTTCCTAATGAAGATATTATTATTATCCTTTCAGGTAAATATACTCAAAGGGGAGAAATAAATATTTTAAGTTATTGAAAAAGAAAGAAAATAGTAAAAGGATATGGAATTAAAAAGGTAATTAAATTACCCTTTAAATATGCAACACAAGCCGCTCATATTTTTGCTAAAGGAGCAATTGATATTGTTGCTAAAAATAAAATAGATAAAATTTTTTTCGGTTCTGAAACTGGTGATATTTCTTTATTTAAAAAAGCGGCTGAAGTAATTATTAATAATAATCATGATTATTATCAAAAAATAAAAGTGGTGATGAAAACTGGGATATCTTTCCCAAAAGCTAATTCTTTAGTTTTAGAACAATTCTTAGGGCAAAATTTTACATTACCAAATGATATTTTAGGAATGGAATATGTTAAAAGAATTGAAGAGATGAAATATGATATTATCCCTTTTTGTATTAAAAGAACAATTCCTTTTTATTCAGAAGAAACAGTAAGTAATTTTGCTTCAGCTACTCAGATCAGAAAAATGGTCAAAAACAATGAAGATGTCTCACCCTTTTCTCCAGTTAAAATAAAAAAATATCAATGCATTGAAGATAAGTATCCAATATTTCAAAAAATTATAAGAAATACTCCAGCTGAAAAATTAAGAGAAATTAAATTAGTTTCCGAAGGAATGGAAAATTTATTTAAAAAAAATATTGATCTTGAAACATATGATGAATTTGTTAATAAAGTAACTTCTAAAAGATATACAAGTTCAAGAATCAAAAGAACAATGCTTTATATTATTTTAAAAATAAAATAAATTATTTTTGACGATTTCTTTTAATTTCATCTATTGCTAAAATTAAAATAAAGATAAGACCAGAGATAGAACCGAAAACAACAAATGCATCAGCAAAATTAAATGTCCCACCAAAAAAACTATTCCCTTGAAGAAAAGGAAAGTAAATAATATCTCTTACAACACCATTAAATGCTACCCGATCATAAAAGTTTCCAAAGGTTCCAGCAAAAGTAAAAATAGATCAAAACATAAATGTTCATGATCTACAAAAGAAAACGACAATTGTTGAAAAAATTAAAATTAAAACGGAAAATAAATTGACAAGTCAGACTGGAATTTCAAAATTGATAAATGTAAGTCCAGGATTAGCTATTGATCTAAACCCGATAAAAGGATTTTGTAAAATTATTTCCCCATCTCCAGTTTGTCCATATATAGCTCATTTAAAAATAAATTCTTTAGTAAGAAGATCGATTAAAATAAGAGCTAAAATAATAGAAAAAAAGATAATGTAATTTCTGATAATATATTTTTTTTCATTATTTCATTTATTAATGACAAATAATTTCAAACGTTTAAAATAATTTTTAAAATTCATATTTATTTATTATAAGTCATAAAAAAGAAATCAATAAGTTTTTAAAATCATTTATTATATAATTTAAAAATAATATTTAAGGGGAAAAATGAAAAAAGTTGATAAATATGTTTCAAGATATTTTATTGAAGCAAATAAAATAATTAAAAAATTCTCAGCAGGGAATATCATTTTAATGCAATTTTTCCAAAGAAAAAATGATACTAAATTATGTGGGATAAATGAAGTTTTAAAATTTTTAAAAGATAATACAGAAATTAATAAATATAAAATAAAATATGTGCCAGAAGGAAGTATTGTAAATAATTTAGAACCTGTTCTTACTTTAGAAGGAGAATATAAGTATTTTGGAATATATGAAGGGATGATTGATGGAATGCTTGCAAGAAGTACTTCAATAGCTACTAGTGCCTATCATTGTTTAAAAAACGCTAATGGTAAAGAAGTTATTTATATGGGTGATAGAGCTGACCATTATCTTAATCAAGAAATCGATGGTTATGCAGTTGAAGTTGGAGGAATTTATAAACATTCAACTTTAGCTGGTTCTCGGGGAAATTCAAAAGTAGTTTTCGGTTCTATTCCTCATGTTTTAATTCAAAACTTTAAAGGGAATATTAAAAAAACAATGGAAGCTTATTATCAGACTTTCCCGAAAACTAAGGAATTAATTGCTTTAGTTGATTTTAGTAATGATGTAATTAAAGATTCCTTAATTGTTCTTAAAACATTTAAAGATAAATTATTTGGAGTAAGAGTTGATACTTCAGCTAATATGGTTGATCATATGTTCGATAATGAAGAGCCTTATTATGGAGTAAATATTGAGCAAATTAAAAGATTAAGAAAAGCTCTTGATGAAAATGGAGGAAAGCATGTCAAAATAATTGTTTCATCAGGTTTTGATGCAAAAAAAATAAAAGAATTTGAAGACGCTAATTGTCCAGTGGATGCTTATGGTGTTGGTGAATATATTTTAAGAATCAATATTCACTTCTCAGCAGATGCTGTTATTTTAAATGGAAAACCAATTGCTAAAGAAGGTCGGGGATTAATTAAAAATCCTAGATTGATTGAATTTAAGACTTAGTTTCTTTTTATAATTAATTAAATTTTTTATTATTAAGCATTAATTCAGGGTAATGATGTTAATATTGCACTACCACTATTTTTGAAAATGAAACCCTGTTTTCCTGTTAAAGTAACAATTCTTGTAGTTTTATTAACAGTATAAGTAAATCTATGCATATTCCCACTTATATGAGAAAATAATAATCTAAGTGTTGACTCTGCTGTATTTGGATCATCTAAAGCAGCAACTTGTTGTGCTGTTAATTTAGTTGATGCTAATTTAGTTGTATCTAAAGCGGTATTAGCAACAGTATATGGTTTTGATTCTAAATTAGGTTGCCCATTGATTGTAAAACTTGGTTTTGCAGTTAAAGTAACGATATTTGTTGATGCTTTAGTTGAAACATCAAATTTAGATAAATTAGCCTCTATAAGACCTTCTCCTTCAAATAATAATCTAAGTGCTGATAATTGAGTAGCAGCAGTTGTTGATGTTAAATTAATAATTTGATCTCCATTAAGTCTTATAGATGCTTTAGCTGTAATAATTAAATTTGATGGTGTAACAGGATTATCAATTGTAAATGTATTTGATAATGTTTTTTGACCTGAAATTGAAAAATTTGTTGCCGCTGTTAAAGTAACTGTTAAAGAATTTTCATCAAAAGTAATAGTAAATTTATCTTTATTTTCAACTTTAAAATCTGCACCATCAAATAATTTTGCATATACTGTTCATTTTGCATTATCATTTGAACCTTTTAAAATATTAACTTCGCTTGTTGTAAGTTGAACGCTACTTTTAGCTGTAATTGCTAAATCTGTTGGTACAACAGGATTATTATCAATTGTAAATGTATTTGATAATTTTGGATTACCACCAATTGTAAGTCCTGTATTTGCTATTAAAGTAACTGTTAATTGCGCTTCATCCAAAGCTACAATAAATTTATCTTTATTTGCAAGAACAAAATCTTTTCCACCAAATAATTTTTCAAGTGCTGGTCATTGTACATTGATATCTGAATTTTTTAAGGTAGCAACTTCAGCCTCTGTAAGTTTAGCACCTGTTATAGCTGTTATATTTAAATCTGTGATTTCGCCTGTTTGTTCAATTGTATATTGGTTTGATTCTAATACAGGTTTACCACTAATTGTAAAACCAGGATTTGTAGTTAATGTAACTACTCTTCTATTTTCATCTACACCAACATTAAACTTGTTTTGATTTGCTGATGTTAAACCTGAACCACCAAATAATTTATGAAGTGCTATTAATTGAGCAGGAAGATCTGTTCCTTTTAAAGAATCAATATTATTATTTACAAGTTTAGGGTTTGTTCTAGGTATAATAACTAGATGTTCAACCTTTGTTGGGTTTTCACTAGCACATGAAACTGTAATTAGTATTGGAGCAACTATAGATATAGTCGACAAAGAACCTAGGGAGGTTAGTAATTTTTTGTTCATTTTTAATTCCTTTTTTATTTTAAAAATTTTTTAACCATTATTTCAAGGTGTTGATGTTAATGTTAATTGGTCTGAAGGGAAAACAAATCCTTGTTTTGGTGTTATAGTAACGGTTTTTGCCGCTTCATTAACACTAACAGTAATTTTATTATAGTTACCTCGTACAGGATCAAATAAATATCCAATTGCATTTTCTTGTCCTTGTGAATTTGGTATTTTCAATTGAGCAATTTGCTCAGCTGTAAATGTGGCTTGCCTTGTTTTTACTGTCATTCCTAAAAAAACATCATTAACCATATATGGTGTTGAATTTAATGTGTTTTTATTTCCAATTGTGAATCCATTAGCAGCTGTTAAAGTAATTATATTAGTCATTTGATTAATTGAAACTGTAAATTTAGTTAAATTTTCTTGTGTAAGATCTGCTCCAGTAAATGCTAGCTGAAGAGCTGTAAGTTGAGTTGCAGCATCTGTTGAAGTTATATTAAGAATTTGATTTCCATCAAGTGTTACATTTCCTTTAGCTGTAATATTTAAATTTACTGCAGGATTATTAACTGTAAATGTATTTGAAAGTGTTTGACTACCACTAAATGTAAAACCTGTTTTAGCTGTTAAAGTAACTGTGAAATCTGTTACTGATGAAGTAAAATTTTTATAATTGTCCGCAGTTATAGGATGAAATAATAAACCAAGTACAACTTCTTTTTCAGAATCATTTCCTGTTTGTAAATTTTCATATTGAGTTACTGTAAGTGTTCTATTTGTTTTAGGTGTAATATTTAAATCTACTGATTCAGTAGGAGGAGTATCGACTGTAAATGTATTTGATAGTGTTTGATTACCACTAAATGTAAAACCTGTTTTAGCTGTTAAAGTAACTGTGAAATCTGTTACTACTGAAGTAAAGTTTTTATAATTATCTGCAGTTATAGGATGAAATAATAAACCAAGCACAGCTTCTTTTTGAGGATCTGTTCCTGATACTAACTGTTCAAATTGTGTAACTGAAAGTTTTACATTTTCTTTAGGTTTAATATTTAAATCTACTGCAGGAGGAGCTGTATCAATTGTAAATGTATTTGATAATGTTTGTTTACCATTAATTGTAAATCCTTGTTTAGCTGTTAAAGTAACTGTTAATTTTCCTTCATTTATTGAAACAGTGAATTTATCTTGGTTTGCTACTACAAAATCTGTTCCATTAAATAGTTTTTGAAGTACTGGTCATTTTGCATTAATATCTGTACCTTTTAAAATAGTAACTTCTGCATCTGTAAGTTTAGCGCCTGTTATAGGAGTAATAGATAAATTTGTAACTTCTCCTACTTGTCCTATTGTATATTTATTTGAATCTAATGTAGATTTACCATTAAAGGTAAATCCTACATTTGCCGTTAAAGTAACTATCATCCGAGATTCATTTACTTTAATTTTAAAATTTTCTTGATTTACTTCTGTTAATCCTGATCCACCAAATAATTTATTAAGTGCTATTAATTGAGCAGGAAGATCTGTTCCTCTTAAAATAGAAATATCGCTTCTTAAAATTTTAGGATCTTTTCTAGGGATAATAATTAAATATTCTCCATTTATTGGTGCATCGCTAGAACATGAAACTGTAGTTAATATCGGAGCTATTACAAATATTGTCGATAAAGATCCTAGTGAAATTAGTAATTTTTTGTTCATTTTTAATTCCTTTTTTAATATTTTAGAATTTCTATAATTATAATACTAAATTCCAAATTATACTTATTATTATATATTAAAAAAATGTGTTTCATATATGAAAAAAGGTATTTTTAGATAATAAAAATATGAAAAATATCGATAGTTTTATAAATAATTTATAAAACTTTTTTGATAATAAAGTTAATTTCTTTTAATAAGAACGTTAATATAATAAATAAGCATTTCAATATCTGCTGGATTAATTCCAGGTATTCGGCTTGCTTCACCAATTGTATTTGGCCTAATTTTATTTAGTTTTTCTCTTGCTTCATTTGCTAGGTTATGAATTAGGCTATAATTAATATCTTTAGGTAAGAAAAGATTTTCTAATTTAAGCATTTTTTTAGCCTGATCTTTTTGTTTTTTAATATATCCTTCTAATTTTATTTTGATATAAAGCTCTTCTTTATATAAAAAAGAGGAAATAAAATCATTAAAATCAATTTCTGGTCTTGCTATAAGTGAATAAATATCCTGACCATTATTTATATTATATTTTTTAGCAAGTGGATCATTTGAACTTAAAAATATTTTTTTTAGTTCTTCTGCTTTATTATCAATTAAATTATATTTATCAACAACATCTTGATATTCTTTAGCGGAAATAGTTCCGGCTTTAAGAGCGTATTTAGCAAGTCTTATATCAGCATTATCATGTCTTAACAATAATCTAAACTCCGCTCTTGAAGTTAGCATTCGATAAGGTTCATTAGTTCCTTTAATAGTAAGATCATCAATTAATACTCCGATATAAGAATCTGATCTATCTAAAATAATCGGTTCTTCATTTTTAAGAAGTTGTCCGGCATTGATTCCTGCCATTAATCCTTGACCAGCCGCTTCTTCATAACCACTTGTTCCATTTATTTGTCCGGCTAAAAATAAATTACTAATTACTTTTGATTCTAAGCTCTTTTTAATTTGCAATGAATTAATAGCATCATATTCAATAGCATAGCCTCAATATAGGATTCGGGCATTTTTAAGAGCAGGAATCGTTTTTAAAAATTGTTCTTGAACATCAATTGGCATTGAAGTAGAAAGACCATTTAAATAAAAGATATCTCCTTTAGCGGTTTCTGGTTCTAAAAAGATTTGGTGTCTTTGTTTATCTTTAAAACGAACAATTTTATCTTCGATGCTTGGACAATAACGAGGACCGATTCCATCAATTAGGCCAGAGTACATAGAAGATTTATCTAAGTTTTTTAAAATGATTTCATGTGTTGCTTCATTAGTATATGTAAGTCAACAATGAATTTGTTGTTTTAAGTGGTTTTTATTTTTAAAAGAAAAAGTAATATCTTGATCTTCTAATACTTCTTCTTCTGCTTGAGAAAAATCAATAGAATCGGTATATACCCGAGCTGGTGTTCCGGTTTTTAATCTAATTAATTTATGACCATATTTTTCTAAATTCTTTGAAAGATTTTTAGTAGTTTTTTCATTGCTAGGTCCAGATTCAGTAACATCAGATCCTCTTAATATTTTTGAATTCATATAAGTTCCTGTTGTTAAAACAACAACATTTGCAAAATAAGAGATTTCGTTTATATCGCGAACACCAATTATTTTATTTTTATCTAAAATAAAATCTTCTATAACAGTTTCGATAATTTTAATATTGTCATACTTTTCAATTTCTTTTAAAATTTCTTTAGAATACTCATCTTTATCAATTTGTGCTCTTATCGCTCTTACAGCAGGCCCTTTTGAATTATTTAGCATTTTAATTTGGATCATTGCTTTATCAGCAAAAATAGCTTGAACTCCGCCTAGAGCATCTATTTCTCTTGTTATGATTCCTTTAGCAGGTCCACCAATTGAAGGATTGCATGGCATCATTGCTAATTTATTTTTATTAAGAGTAATTAAAGCGACGAAAAAACCTTGCTTTGCTAAAACAAAAGCTGCTTCTATTCCGGCATGTCCGCCACCTACTACTATTGCATCATAATTCATAAAATTTATTATATTACTTATTTATAAAATTAATATTTTATATTTAATATGTCTTTAAAGTAAAATAAAAAAAATTTAATGTTTTATCATTAAATTCGTTTTGATATTTTAAAATTACCTTTATCCTATTAAAAATTCATCTCTTAGATTATTTAGATTTTTTTGATATAACTCTAGAAATTGAGGATCAAAATTAAAACTTAATTCTAAATGAATTGTTCTTAATAAATAAAGTAGATTAGGAAAATTAGAAATTGCATATGCAACTATATTCTTATTTTCCTTATCAATAATAACATAGGCTCCTATATTTCAATAATGGTCATAATCTTCTGAATATGAACCAAAAATTAGTTCTTTCTCCTCTGAAAAAAATTTTTCGTTTTTTTCATTATAGTATGCAAGCATAGGAGTAGGATGATCACCTGGTTTATAAGTAATTGTTCTTTTTAACATTTTATTTTCTAATTCTTTCAGAAACAAAAGGAATAAAAGCTACAAATCTTGCTCTTTTAATTGATGTTGATAGTAGTCTTTGGTGTCTTGCACATGTTCCTGTTATTTTTGATGAAAGAATTTTTGAATGAGAATTAATATATTTTTTGATTAATTCCACGTTTTTATAATCGATATATTCCATTTTTTCTAAACAAAATGAACATGGTCTTTTTTTAAATTTTTTAAATTTATCTTTTGATGGATATTTTTTTTGCATATTTTTGCTCCTTATATTTTATAGTTCGATTTCTCATGGAAGATCATCATCTTCATCCTCTTCTTTAAAAGTAGGATTGTTTTCTTTATAAACACCATTTGATTTCTCTGTTGTTGTATTTAGCTTATCATGCTCGTTATAATTAAACTCAGAAGTATTTTTGTTTTTTCTTTGTTCAACTATATTTTTAGGTTCAAGAGATCTTATGTTTTGAATAATTACAGAAATAGATTCAACTATTTCTTGTTTATCATTTTTATAATTAGAAGCACTTAAACTTCCTTCTATAGAAACTAAATCACCTTTATTAAAGTAATTACTTATAAATGTTGCTGTGTTGCTAAAAGCTATTAAAGGAACAAAATCTGATTCCTCACGATTATTTTCCTTTGTAACAGCTAATCTAACTCTTAAATATTTAGTTAAATTTTTTGAATCAAACATTTGTGGATTAGTAACTAATCTTCCAATTAAAAGGACTTTATTCATTTACACTTTCTTTTGGTTGATATGGTTTTTTAACAAAATCAGTTTTTTCTTCACCGTTTTGGTTTCTAAATTTAGAAAATGCTGGTTTTACTCTTTTTGGATTTGCTTTTCTGTTTAATCCTCTTTCAGTACTTAAGTTAATTAGTAAAAATCTTCAAATTTCTTTAGCGATATTTGCTTTTCTTCTAAATTCATTAACTTCTTCACCTGTTGCTTCAATTAAGATTAAAATATATTTTCCGTTTTTTGATTTATTGATTTCATATGCTAATTCAATATTATCCAACTCTTTTATTTCGGTTGGCTTGTTTTTGAAGCTTGAGCTAACTAATGCTTTAGCTACTTCAATTTTTGAATTAGGATCTAGAATCAACATAATTTCATATTTTGACATGTTGACCTCCTTATGGTCTAGTTTTTAGGACTATTAATATTTATAATAGTCAAGGCATAAATCCTTAAAATAAATTATATATATTTTTAAAATATATAAACAAAAAAATATTTTGAAAAAGAAAAATGCTTTTTTAGAAATTATTTTCCTTTTTAAAAATGATTTCATGAAGGATTTTAAGGTAATTTTCATACCTTCATTTCCCAATTTGGCCTTTTTCTACTTGTTTTTTGACTTCACAATCAATTTCTGATTTATGAAGACAATTTTTGAATTTACATTTATCTGCATATAAAGCAAAAGATTTAAATGATTTAGCAGCCTGTTCTTGATCAAGTTCTAAGGATAAAGAAGAAAAACCAGGTGTATCTACTATTTTGATATTATCTCTTATAAATATTTCGACTACTCTTGTCGTATGAATACCTCTTTTAGATGAAGCTGATATATTTTGTGTTTTATTATCTAAAGAGAAAATATTATTTAATAGTGTTGTTTTCCCAACTCCTGAATATCCGGTAAAAACATTCAATCCTTTTTGGATGAATTTTTTTAAATTAATCATTTCTTGGTCTAAAACATTATTATCAATTATAAAACAGTCATATCCTTCATTTTTATAATCTAAATAAGTATTTCAATCTGTTTCTAGATCTTTTTTGGTAAAAACAATAACACAATTTATTTTTTGAATTTCAACAGTCATTAAAAACTTATCTAAATAAAAAGAAGAAAATTTTGGTTCTTTTAAAGAAGCTACAAAAATAACATTATCAATGTTAGCTACTTTTGGTCTAATTAAAAAGTTTTTTCTCTCTTCGATTTCAATTAATTGTCCTTCTTGGCGAAATAAAGCAATATCACCAACTAAGGGGGAAATTTCATTATTTCTTAAATTACCAGATCCACGTGTTCTTCATATTTTATCATCAGATAAAATATCATAATATCCCGCTATTATTTTTACAATTAAACCTTTTTTTAAATTTTCCATTTTATCTTATAAAAACACTTAAAAGAATTATTACAATTAAAACTACAATTGCAAAAGAAGCAATAGTTACATAAAGAAATACTCTTGAATTAATAATTTCAAGAAATGTTTTTTTAGGTTTGACTTTTTCATCACTTAAAGTAATTTTTTTTGTCATTATTTTTTCCTGCTTTAAACTAGCTGATAAAGCTGAAGAAAGTTTTCTCATAGATTCATATCTATCATTTTTATTTTTAGCTGTTGCTTTTAAAACAACATTAGCTACAGCTTGAGGAATATCATGATAAATTTCATTAACTGCTTTCATTTTTTCATCACGGTGTTTTAAAGCTGTATCTAAAGGATCTTTCCCACTAAAAGGAGGTTCACCAATTAACATTTCATATAAAACGATTCCTAAAGCATAAATATCAGATTTCTCTGATGGTTCTTCTTGATTAATAATTTCAGGAGCCATATAGTGAACTGAACCAATTACTTTATTAGTTGCTGTATAACGAGCTGAATCTGGAGCAATTGCGATTCCGAAATCGATAATTTTAATCTCTCCTAAACTAGTTACCATAATGTTTGAAGTTTTTAAATCTCTATGAATAATATCTTGAGCATGGATTGAAGCAAATCCTTTTGCTAATTGAATTCCAAAATCAACTGCTTCTTCAACAGTTAATCTTCCTCTTTCTTCAATATAATCTTTTAAAATTTTTCCATCAACATATTCCATTACGATATATTGAGATTCTTTATCGTAACATCCTTCATAAAATCTAACAACATATGGTGATTTTATATTTTCTGCTAATCTCATTTCTTCTTTAAATCTTGATTTATTAGTTGAAACAGTTTTTGCATTATTTAAAAGAGTTTTAATAGCCACTAATTTATTATCGTTTGATTGGTCTTCAGCTAAAAATACTCTAGCCATTCCTCCAGATCCTATCTCACGAATAATTTTATATTTTTTAGGTAATTTAGTTGATATATTAAAATCATTACTCATTATTCAACCTCCAATAGAATAACTGTTAAATTATCTGTAGATCCGCCTTTTATAGCTGATTTGATTAATTCTTCTGATTTTTCTTGAAATGGATTCGCATCAGATAAAATCATTTCGAATTTTGGTTTTGAAATATAATCATGAATACCATCTGATGTAAGAACTAAAATAATTTTTCTTTCAGAATCTGATGAAAAATCATTATCAATAGTAAATGCTTCGATGTTTGTTTTTTTTGTAGGTCCTAGAGCGGAAGTTAAAGCAGTAGCTCCAGGTATTTTTGAGGCTTCAAATTCTGACATTCCTTCTTTATCAATATAATAATTCATTAAATTATGATCTCTTGTAATTTGATAAAGAAGACCATCATAGATATAAGTTCTTGAATCTCCAATATTGAAAATAATAATTTCTTTTGATTTTTTGAAAATAATTGCTATTGTTAGAGTAGTTCCCATATCTTTTTTACTGCTGTCTTCTCCAGCTTCATAAATCATGTTTTCTTTAGCTTTTTTAATAGTTGTTTTAACTCATTCAGAAATCTCATTTTTATTATTTGGAGCTTTATGAATTTCATCCTTAAAAGTATTAATAGTTATTGAGGAAGCTAATGATCCACCAAAATGTCCGCCCATACCGTCGCAAAGAATAGCGATAACTAAATTATCATTTTCAATTACATCTGCTCTATCCTGGTTTTCTTCTCTTACCACTCCTACATTTGTATTAATTACATATTTCATTATTATTTCCTCATTTCTCTTATTATTAAATCATAAATCATTTTTACTGAATTTTCAATTGTTTTATTAATTATACAATAACTAAAATTATTTCTTTCTTCTATTTCTATTTTAGCTTTTTCTAATCTTATTTTGATTTGGTCATCTAATTCAGTATTTCTATTTCTGATTCTTTTCTCTAATTCTTTTAATGATGGTGGCTCTATAAAAATAGTAATTAATTTATCTTCTTGGTTCATCGCTTTATATTTATTAATAATATTAATAGCTCCAATTGTATCAACTTCTACAAGAACATTAAAACCTTTTTCAAGTTTTATTTCAACTTCCTTTATTAATGTTCCATAAAAATTATTAAGGTGCTTTGATCATTCAAGAAATTCATTATTTTTTATTTTTTCTTCAAAATTTTCTTTAGTTATAAAATAATAAGATTCCCCTTCTTTTTCCCCTTCTCGTTTACTTCTTGTAGTAGCTGAAACAGAAAAAATTAAATTAAGTTCTTTAATTTTAAAAAGTTCTTTTTCAATTGTTCCCTTGCCAACTCCACTTGGTCCGGTTATAATAATTATTTTATTCACAAAGCCCCTTTATATGAATTTTAAATAATTATATATTAAATATATAAAGCAAAAATTAAATTTCTTTTTTTGATTCAAATGTAATATCTCTTGCTCATCTTATTTTTCAAAATGCTATTTCATAAACAATAAGTTTAACAAAATCAAAAAGAAAGAAAAGTAAATATGCTGTTGTAAAGTGAATTTTAATCCCTAAATTTGAAACAATAACTAAAGTTAAAATTATTAATCAAGTAATTTGAAGAATATTTAAAAAAACATTAATTGAAGAAACTAAATTAGTTCTTCCTCCAGAAGTAATTGATCTTTCTCTTGTTATAAATCAAGATCATATAAGCATATTATATGAAAGAGGAATGATTGTTAATTTTAAATTTTCAAGATAATAACTAACAGCTGCTGGAATTTCAGATGGTGGTAATTTTCCAAAATGTTCAAGTTCTAATCGATACCCTTCAGCTAGAAAATCCATATAAGGAACTATAAAACTAACCATTAATAAAAGTGAACCAAAAATAATAGCCATTATTAAATGGAAACCAACTAGTTCATTTGCATTCTCAATTCCTTCTTGAACTTGGTTTTTTCCTAGTTTCCTAGCTACAAAAATCGTCGTATTAGTACTTATCGATTCAAAGCCGGACCAAAAAACATTAAATAAAGCACTAGCAATTCCTAGAAAAGCAGCTGCTGATAAATTATATGCTTCAGGACCTACTGTTCCTGGACCATAAGCAATATTTCAAAAGATATATCTTATATTAATTAAAGCCGCTCCAACTGATAATAATAAAAATGAAGGGATTCTTTTTAAAAATTGTTTATATATTTTAGAATCAATATGAAAAATTAATAAAGGATTAATGATTAATAATTTATTTTTAAAGTAAACATATAGAACATTATAAAGAACTAAAAGAGACTGAGAAATGATTGTTGATACAGCAAGCATTCAAATAGGGCTCTTTAATCAAAAAATAAAGATTGAATTTAAAATAATGTTTGATACTAATGAAACAGCTGAAGAAATTAAAGCAGGATTTAAATTTCCTGCTTCTCTCATTACCATAGCAGATGTAAATCCTCATGCTCCAACAATTCATGATATTCCAATTAATCGAAGATAAAGTGAGGCTTCATTTCTAACGCTAGGATCTGCATTAAAACCAGAAGAAATATCTATCATCCCTTCCGGATTAATAAAGCCGGGAACTGCGAATAAAATTGCAATTATTATTGCAAATAGCATTCTAGCTCTAAGTACGAACCTTATGTTCTGCTTATCCTGGGAACCAAAATACTGTCCAAATAAAGCTGAACCAATTATTGTTGTCATCGAAATTATTCCCATAACAATATTTGTTCAAGTATTAGCATAAGTAAGAGCAACAACTCCTCCTTCTATACTAACTGACATAAAATTATCAACTACTCCATTAAGAGAAAAAATAAGCGCTGCCATAATAACAGGAATTGTTGTAAAAGTATATTCTTTTCACTTCGATTTATTCTTAGGGAAAAACCTTAAAATTTTTTCTTTTATAACTATAGTCTTCATATATTTTATAAATTATAAATAAAATTTAAAAAAATTAAAATATATAATTTTTTTATGAAAACAATAATTTTAACAGGTACATTTTTTAGGCTAATTTTTTCTTCTAATAATAATAATTTTTTCATTTATTCGTTTTATCCAAGCAAAACAAAAACTGATGAAAATGAATTTGATAAATTAGAACTTAAGAAATATTCAAGCATTTCTGTTATTTCTAATAAAAAAATACCTATTAAAAAGGAATTTCTTGTAGAAGTTGTTAAAAAAGAAAGATCAAATTATGAAAATAGTTATGATTTAATCAGTTATAGCGAGATAAAAGTAGAAGATGATGCTATTATTAAATCATTATTTAAAACTAAATTTTTTAAATTTCTTACCTTAAATGATGTTAAAAAATTCCCTATTTTAGAAGAAAAAGATTTTTTTAATAACAATATTGAAAATAACGAAAAAATAAAAGGTACTTTAACTGAACAAAAATTTAATTTATTTTTGCAAACATTAGAAGAAAAAAAGTATTTTATTGAATTATATTTTCTTTTTCAGAGGAATTCTATTACTACAAAATTTCTTTTTTTTCTTTTTGATGAAATTCAAGATGAAAATAAATTAAGAGAAATTATTGAAACAAATCCTTATGAATTAATCTATCATGTAGAAAACGTTAATTTTCATGATATTGATAATATGGCAAATTGCTTTGAAAATAAAGTAAATTATAAATTAAGATTGATTAATCTCCTATATTGAATAATTTTAAATATAGTTAATCAAAACGGATCAACAATAATTTCTATTTCTTCAATTTATGAAGAATTAAAAATAGAAGAAGATATAACTGTTGAGGAATTTGATGAATCAATGCAAATCCTTGAAGAAAAAAAATTAATAATTAAACCTAATAATAAATATATTACCCCTGTAATTTTTTTAACAAAAGAAAAATATATAATTCAAAAATTAGAAGAAATAAAAACTAAAAAAACTAAAAAATTAAATTTAAAAGATTTATTTTTTTCTGATTTTATTGATGAAGCTCAAAAAGAAGCAATAATTTATTCTTTAAAAGAAAATATAACAATTATAAGTGGTCCTCCAGGAACTGGGAAAACAACATTAGTTAATGAAATATGTAAAAATTTAAGACAAGAAAATAAAAGTTTTGCTCTTTTAGCTCCAACTGGGAAAGCAGCTTATCAATTAAATAAAAAAACAGGAGAACACGCTAGTACTATCCATTCATTTTTAGAAATGTCAAATGATGGAAAAGTTTTTCGAATAAATAAAAATAATTCTAGTAAAGAAAAAATAATAATAATCGATGAATTTTCAATGGTTAATATAAATTTATTTCATTCGCTATTAGAGGGGGTTCCTTTGCTTAAAAAGCTTATTATTATAGGAGATAAGGATCAACTTCCTTCTATAGGTGCTGGATATTTATTAAATGACTTTATTAATTCAAATAAAATCAAAACTTTTTTACTTAATAAAAATTATCGTCAAGAAGAGTTTTCAAAAATAATTAATAATGCTATTTTAATAAATCAAGGAAAAGAACCAGTATTTGATGATAAAGATTTTATTTTAGAAGAATTAAATGATGATAAAATAATAAATTTCATTTTAAAAGATAAACAAATATTAAAAATAATTTCAAACGATTTAATGGAATGGCAAATTCTTTGTTCATCATATATAGGAAATGTAGGGATTGATAATCTTAATGAGAAAATACAAGAATTCTTTGCTAAAAAAAATAAACAAGTAGGACATGATTTAGATAAAAGCGGAAATAAAAAAGTTTATATTAATGATAAATTTATTCAAATAAATAATGATAATGAACTTGGTGTTTATAATGGTGAAATTGGAATAGTAAAAGATATAATTTATGAAAATTCAGAAATCAAGGAAATTGTAATTGAATTTGAAGGAAAAAAAGAAATTACATATTCTAAAAATTTATTTTTATCATCAACTAATTTAGCATATGCTATTTCTATTCATAAATTTCAAGGAAGTGAATGTAATAATATTATTATGGTTGTAAGTTCTAGTCATAATTTTATAAATTCAAAAAAGATATTATATACAGGAGTTACTAGAGCAAAGAAAAAAGTTTTAATTCTTGGAAGTAAAAATGCTATTAAATCTGCTCTTAAAAATGATTTTGATTCTAAAAGACTATGTAATATTTCTAAAATATGAAATTAATTAATAAGCTCTTGCAAAAATAACACATCTTTTTGTTTCTTTAGAAGAAAAAATACATTTACCTTTTCCACTATCTTGAATAACTCTAGGGGTAGCCCCTGTTTCTGTTTTTATTTTTTCTTCAAAAGATAAATTATCTTCTAAAAAAATCTTAACAAATTTTTTCTCTTTAATTAATGCTTTAAAATCTTCATAATTAAGTGCTTCTTGAGTATTTTCTTTAATTCTTTTTTGAGAATTTAAATAAAGAGTATTATGTAAATTTTCTAATTCATTATTTATAATGCTTACTAAATCATCATTAATATCGATTTGTTTTTTATCAAGAGTATCTCTTCTTACAATTGTTATTTTACCTTGCTCTAAATCTCTTTTCCCAATTTCAATTCTTAATGGCACACCTTCAATTTCACTTTGAGCCGCTTTAAACCCTAATGATTTATCTGATTTATCAATTCTAATTCTAAAAGAGGCAAGACTTTTACTGATTTTATTTATTTCATTTTCAAGTTGAATATTAAAAATATCATCTTTAGTATATAGGGGTAAAATATCAACTTGAACTGGTGCTACTTTTGGAGGAATAATAATTCCATGATCATCTCCGTGATTCATAATTATAGCTCCTAATAATCTAGTCGAAATTCCTCATGATGTTTGATAAACAAATTTAGTTTCATTATCATTATCTTTAAATGAAATATCATAAATTTTTGAAAAGTTTTGTCCAAAATAATGAGAAGTACCACACTGAAGAGCCTTTCCGTCTTTCATCATTGCTTCAATTGTTAAAGTTGTTTCTGCGCCAGAAAATTTTTCTGATTCTGTTTTAGGGCCTACAATTACATCTATTGCTAAAATATTTTTTAAAAGGTCTCGATACTCATTAATCATTATTTTAGTTAATTCCATAGCTTCTTCTTTGCTAGAATGACATGTATGACCTTCCTGTCATAAAAATTCAGAATTTCTTAAAAAAGGATTGGTTGTTTTTTCTCATCTAATTACATTAACTCATTGATTATTTAAAATTGGTAAATCTTTGTATGATTCAATTATTTTTTTAAAATATGTTGCAAAAATAACCTCTGATGTAGGTCTTATAAAAATATCTTCACTTAATTTTTTTTCACCAACTTTTGTAATTGTAGCTAATTCTGGGGCAAAGCCTTGAACATGATCTTTTTCTTTTTGGAATAGTTTTGCTGGAATTAACATTGGTAAATAAACATTTCTTACATTATGTTTTTTTAAAATTGTATTAAAATGCATTTGAATATTTTCTCAAATCTCATAAGAATTAGGTCTAAAAATAATGGTTCCTTTTACCGGACCATATTCAATTAATGAACCATTAACAATTACATCTGTATATCATTTAGCAAAATCTTCATTTAATGGGGTTATTTTATTTATTTTTTTCATAGTCTCTTTATTATAATTTAAAGTTAAAAAATTATTTTATATTTAAGATAATTTGAAATAATTTTTTAGTATCTCCATTTATAAGAACATTTATTTTACTATTTGCTTCAAAGAGATTTTCAATATTTTCATTATTAAAAATAAAATAATAAACATTATCATTTTTATCAAATTCAATTTTAAAGTTATTATTAAAATATTTTTTACCATCAATAAAAAAAGAAAGTTTACTAATTTTTTTTAAATCATAATAATTAATTTTATCGAAGAAAATTTTTATATTTTTTTCTTCATCAATTTCTAGGATTCCTTCAATTTGTTTTTCTAAGTTTATATTCAAAATAAAATAAGCAGCTATTGCTATAAAAATAATAATTAATATTGTTATTATTATAGTTCATGGTTTTAAGTTAATTATATTTTTCAAAATTTATCACCTCTCCTTCTGTGATATATTTATTTCGGTGAGAGATTTCAATAATTATTTTTTCAGAAAATCTTTGATTAATTTCTTTTTTTAATATTTCAAAATTTACATCATCAACATTTTCAAAAGCTTCATCTAGAATTATTAAATCATAGTCATATATTAAAAGAGGTAAAAGCATAATTATTTGCTTTTGACCAAATGATAAATTTTCTCCTCCTGATAATATTAAATAAGAAAGGTCTAAATTTAAATTGTTTAAAATGTTTTGAAGTTTTGTCTCTTGTATAGATTTAGTTAAAAGTTTAAAATTTTGTTCATCATTATTTGTTAAAAATTCAACAATCGTTGAAGAAGGTAAAAAAGTATTTGAATCAATAAAAAATACTTTTTCACGATACTCTTTTTTATTAATATTATTTAAATCAATTTCATTTATTAATAAGCGTCCTTTATAGTTAAATAAAGAAGAAATAACTTTTAAAAATGTTGACTTACCACAACCATTTTTTCCAGTAATTTTACAACTTTTATCAATTACTAAATTATTTATATAAAATAGGTCCTTCCCCCTTTCAAAAGAATGCGAAAGTCTTTCGAGTTCTATTTTATTTATTTTATCTATTTTTAAGTTTCCCTCATCAGGTATTTCTATAGTTAAAACAGCATCAAGATTCTGTCTATTTTCTTGAAATAAAGGAAATTCACTAACTAAAAAAACAAATTTCTCAAGAGGGGAAATTAAGAAATTAAAGACTCCCATAATAACTATCATTTCTCCAATTGTAATTTCATTTGAAAATATTTTTGTAGTACAAATATAAATAATTAAAATAGGAATAATTCCTTGAAATATTTCATTAATAAAATTAAGAAAAATTTCATATTTAAAAAAAGAAAAAAATTTAGTTAAAAAAGATTTTTTATTATTTTCTGTTTTAATTATAAATCAATCTCTTTTTTTAAATTTTGATTGTGATAATGAATTAATTAGTTCAAGATTATTTTCATTTAAATTAACGGCTGTTTGATAAAAATTTTTATAATTTATTTTATTTTTCTTACTTAATAAAAAGTAAATAATTATTACAATACATGAAAATAAAAGCATAAAAATTAAAATAGTAATATTAATATTTAAAAGGAAAATAAAAGATGCCATAAAAGTTATAGCTTCTACAAAAATAGTATTTAAAAAATTAGCTTTATATGTCGATATAGATGTTATTAAATTAAATTTAGAAATTAAGGACGCTTTAGTTATTTTATTTACGCTTAAATATGGGGCAGAAAATAAAATGTAATAATACTGATCTATATATTTTTCTAAAATATTCATTTCAATTTTCTTTATTAAAATTTTTTTAAAATAATTAATTATTGTTTTTAAAAAAAATATAAAAATAAAAGAAATAGTTATATAGAGAAGAAGACTCCTTTGTTGCAAGGGAATTATATTATCTAGAATTATTTTAAAATAAAAAGTTGAAACAAAAGAAAGAATGATAATAAATAATGAAATTTTTATTGAAATTATAATTGGTCATGAGGAAAGTTCTTGAAAGATATCTTTAGAAATATTTTCTTTTTTAAAAACTGTTTTATTAAAAAAAATAACTACTTCATCATAAATTTTTTTAAATTCTTTGTCAGTAAAAGATTTTTTCCCTTCCGCTGGATCTAAAATAGAAATTTTATTTTTGCTTATTTTTTCGACAATTACAAAGTGTTTATAGTTTTCTTTTTTTATTAGACAAACAAATGGCTCTGATTTTTTAATTTCTTTAAAAGATTCAAAATCACCTTCATAGGCTTGAATTTGCATGTCGTATTTTTTAGAATATATTCTTAATTCTTCAATACTAATTCCGCTTTCTTTATAAAATATTTCCTGTTTTAAAGAATTAATGTTTAATCAAATATTATAAAAATATTTATACATTGTTTGAATTATTACTAAACCACAATCAAAAGAATCGTTTTGGAGTCTTATTTTCATTTATTACCTCTTTACCATCTATATATGTAAAAAAGTAATAAAAATATAAATAAAAATAATAGAAATTAATTTTTATTTATAAAATTTAATATTAAGCGTTTGTGTTGGTTTCAAGAATTGATGTTATTTCAAAACAAATAGTTTCAGTATCGTCTTTTTCAATTAATTTATTTTTAATATTAGAAAAGTTTTTATTTACTAAATTATTATCAACTAAAAATGAATTAGGGAATGTTTCTACAATTTTTAAAGATGATTCTGAATTAACAAATATAAATATATTTTTAATATTTATATTTTCTAATTTAATAATTTTTAAAAGTGAATTATATTTGGAAACTCCTTTTGTATTAATATCAATAAATTTGTTTTCAGAAAAGATGCATGAATACCCTGATCCATAATAATTATCGATAAATTCTTTAAAAGTTTTATCTTTTTCTTCTGGTAATTTGATTGATATTTGTAAAACTAAAAGATTAGGATTTTTATAGATATCTAAGAAATTAAAATTTGATTGTTCTTTTTCATCGCTATTGCTATTCATTTTTGAAGAAAGAAAATTATTTGAATAAAGTTGATAATGATTTGTATAAACTTCATTAGATGTCATTATTTGACAAAAACCTTTTAGTTCTCTAACATCATTTAAAATTAATTTTATAAATGAATAATCAAGAGTTTTTCATGTTCTTATTTTTGTATTGGTTTTTAAATTTATAATAATAGCACCATTAAGTCCTACAAAGTATGTTACATATTTTTTTAATATATCTAAAACTTCTAAAAATTCAATATGGCTATTTCTTGAAAAAACAGCAATAATATTTCCTTTTTTATTTACTTCAATTATTTTTTCTAAAATATTGGATTTGATGTTTTTGTCGTCATCGATTATAATTCCGTCTAAATCAAAGACAAATAGTAATTTATTATTCATGATTAGGTCCTTGCTTTTCTTTTAAGTGCGGGAATAAAAGAACTTCCCGAATAGAAACTTGTTTTGTAAATAACATTACAAGACGATCGATTCCAATTCCGCAACCACCTGTTGGTGGCATTCCATATTCTAAAGCATTAACAAAATCTCAATCGATTTCATTAGCTTCATCATTCCCGCTTTCTCTTTCTTTTAATTGATCTTCAAATCTTTCAAGTTGATCTATTGGATCTGATAATTCAGAAAACATATTTGCATATTCTTTACCACCTATAAATAATTCAGCTCTTTCTGTAAACATTTCATTATCAACATATTTATTAGCAAATGGAGAAATTTCTATTGGGTGTCCATAAACAAATGTTGGCTGAATTAATTCAGACTCAATTAATTCTTCAAAAAATAAATTAATTACATGTCCTTTTTTAAAATATGGTTCAATTTTATATTTTCTTTTTTTAGCTTCTTCAACCAATTTTTCAAAACTTGCTTCTTTTACATTTCATCCTAATTTTTCTGAAATAGCATCTGACATTTCTATTTTTTTGAAATCATTTGTAATATTAATAACATGACCTTTTTGCTCAATAGTAGTTAAATTAAGTTTTTTAGCAATTGTTTTAAAAACTTGTTCTGTATAATTCATCATGTCTCAAACGTCTGTATTTGCCTCATAAAATTCTATTGAAGTAAATTCAGGATTATGAGTTGTATCTATTCCTTCGTTTCTAAAAAGTCTTCCAATTTCATAAACTTTTTCAAAACCACCAACAATTAATTTTTTAAGTGGTAATTCAGTTGCTATTCTTAAATAAAAATTTGAACTTAAAGCATTGTGAAATGTTGTAAATGGTTTGGCTGAAGCCCCTGAAAGAATAGGAGATAAAATTGGTGTATCAACTTCTAGATAATCTTTTTCATCAAAAAATTCTCTAACTATTTTTATAATTTTTGTTCTTAATTTAAATATTTCTCTTACATCTTTATTTACAATTAAATCAACATAACGATTTCGATATCTTTCTTCAACATCTTTAAGACCGTGATATTTTTCTGGTAAGATTTTTAAAGCTTTAGAAAATAGAGAAACTTCAACAGCTTTTATTGCTATTTCATCAGTCATAGTTTTCATTACAAAACCTTTAACTCAAATAATGTCACCTATATCTAATTTTTCCATGAAGTTTCATAAATCTAAATCATTTTTATTATTTACATATATTTGAATTGAATCATCCCCTTGATTAATTTTAAAAAATGGACCTCTTTGAATCATAATTCTTCCATAACAAGAAACTTCAATTTTCTTTGTTTCTAATTCTGATTTTGAAAAATTATTAAATTCATTTATTATTTTATCCATTTTATAACTTGTTTCTTTTTTCCGTGATCAAGGTAAAATTTTATTAGATTTTAACTCTTCTACTTTTTTTCTTCTAACTTGTTCTTGTTCTGTAAAATTTCTCATAATTTATTATTATATATTAATATAAAAAAACTTTGTATTATGTTAATATATTAAATATGAGTAAAAGCAAAAGAGATTATTATGAAATTCTTGGGTTATCGAAAAGCGCTTCTGAACAAGAAATAAAAACTGCATATAGAAAATTAGCTAAAATTTACCACCCTGATAAAAACAAAAATGATGATGATGATATAAAGTTTAAGGAAATAAATGAGGCTTATGAAGTTTTATCAAACCCTCAAAAAAGAAAAGCATATGATACATATGGACATAATGGTCCTGGTTTTGGTGATTCCGGTTTTGGTGGAGGCGGAGGAAATCCTTTTGGAGGATTTGGTCCTGATGTAGATTCAATTTTTAGTCAAATTTTTGGTGGAGGCTGAGGCGGAGGCCAAGCTGGTCAAAAAAGAAAAAAAGTTGGTCCTGATTATTCATCAAAAATTACTATTTCATTTATTCAATCTATTCTAGGCTATGAATTAAATGAAGATTTTGAAAAATTTATAACATGTAATACTTGTGATGGAACTGGTGCTGAATCAAAAAATGATTTACAATTTTGTAAATCATGTGAAGGTAAAGGAAAAAAAGTAGAAGTTATTTCAACTTTTTTTGGTAAACAAAAAGTTGAAAGAGAATGTTCATCATGTGACGGTGAAGGAAAAGTAATTGTTAAAAAATGTCGTACTTGCAAAGGGAAAACATATGTTGCTGAAAAAACAAAACTTAAAGTTAAAATTCCTCAAGGAATTTTTTCTGGACAAACATTAATTATTAAAGGTTATGGAGGTCCTGGACTTAATGGGAATCCTCCAGGAGATTTACATTTAAAAGTTTTAGTAAAAGAACATAAATATTTTAGAAGAGTTGATAATAATATTTTCTTAAATATGCCTATATCAATTTCAGATATTATTTGCGAAAATAAAATTAAAGTTCCTACACCATATGGTGTTGTAGAAGCTAAAATGAGTTCAAACTATAAAAATAACGATATTATAACAATTAAAAATAAAGGTGTTACCCAAGGAAAAAGTGTAGGAGATTTAAAAGTTATAATTAATTTTTATATTCCTAAAATGACATTGACAGAAATTAAAGAAATTAGTAGAGTTTTAGCTAATGTTCATGATTTAACAAATGATGGTTTTAATAAGGTTGTAGAGAATAATAAATAATGGAAAATAAAACAGAGTTAAGAATTAATAAGTGAAAAGAATATAGAGAAGAAATGATAAGAGGAGAAAACATTTTGGATTCTATTCTTAATTCTGATGAAAAATTCAAAATGCTTTATTTAAAAAGCAAAAAAATTTTATCCTCAAAATCTATAGAAGAAATTGAAAATAATAAATTATTTAAATTTGATTTTTTTTTAAATGAAAAAGATAATTTTAAATCTAAAATAAATTCTCTTTCTAAAGAAATTGAAAAAGTTGAATTATTAGAAGGTGGAGAACCTGTTTTAGAATTTTCTTCAAATGAGTTTGATAATTTATATCATAGTTTTTTTAAAAACAATAAGGAAGATACAACTGATTTTAAAATTTCTAATGTTAATTATAAAGAGGAAAAATGAAAATAAATATCGCTATCGATGGCCCTAGTGGCGTTGGTAAATCTTCTTTATCAAAAGATCTTGCTAAAAAATTTAATTTAGTTTTTCTAAATACTGGAATGATGTATAGAGCAATAGCTTTTTATTATTTAAAAATTAAAAATAATATTAGTGAAGGATTTATTAATGAATCTATTAATAATCTTAAAATAGATGTTTTAAGCGATGATGAAATTTTAGTTGATGGAAAAAATTATTCAAAAGAACTTTGAGATGATGAAATTTCAATTGCAGCTTCTAAAACAGCTAAATATAAAGTAGTTCGTAATTTTTGTTTAACATTACAACAAAATATTGCTAAAAATGGTGGTTATATATTAGAAGGAAGAGATATTGGAACAGTTATCTTACCAAATGCTGATTTAAAATTTTTTTTAATAGCTAATCCGCTTGTAAGAGCTCAAAGAAGAATTAAGCAAATGAAAGAAAAAAATATTGTTTTTAATGAGCAAGAAACAATTGATAATATTTTAAAAAGAGATTTTGAAGATGAAAATAGAGAGTTAAATCCACTTACCCCAGCTTCTGATGCTATTATTATTGATACAACAGATTTAACTTTTGAGCAAGTAAAAGAAAAAATGATAAAAGAAATTGAGAAAAAGTTATAGTTATGAAAAAAATAGTATTAGTAGGAAAACCGAATGTTGGAAAATCAACATTATTTAATAGAATAATCGGAAAAAGAGAAATGATTGTTTATGATCAAAGAGGGGTTACAAGAGATCGTATATATAGAAAATCTTCTTGATTGAATAAAGATTTTATCATTATCGATACAGGTGGAATAACTTATGAAAATAAACCATTTCTAGAAGATATAAGATTACAAGCACAAGTAGCTATTGAAGAAGCTGATATTGTTGTTTTTATGCTTGATGGAAGATCTGAAGTTGATAATGAAGATATATACGTTCTTAACTTATTAAGAAAAGCTGGAAAAAAAGTTGTTTTAGCTGCTAATAAATTAGAAGATAATAACTACCTTGATTCTTCATTATATTCTTTAGGTTTTGATAAGATATATGAAATAAGTGCTCTACATAATATTGGTATTGGAGAATTACTTGAAGATATTTTAGAGGATTTCCCTGCTAAAGATGAAAAAGAAGAAAATAAAAATTTCAAAATTTCGATTATCGGAAAACCTAATGCTGGAAAATCGTCATTATTAAATAAAATATTAAATGAAAATCGTTCAATTATATCTGATATCCCTGGAACAACTCGTGATTCAGTTAATTCTATATTTAAATATCATAATCAAGAATTTGAAATTATTGATACAGCGGGAATTAATCGTAAATCGAAATTAAATGAAGCAATTGATCATTATGCACTACTAAGAGCATTTAATTCTTTAGATGAATCTAATTTAACCATATTAGTAATTGATAGTACTTTAGAACTTTCTCATTTCGATGCAAGAATAGCTGGTTATGCTATGGAATATAAAAAACCAATAATAATTGCTATTAATAAATGAGATCTAATTGAAAAGGATGAAAAAACAATTGATAAATATTCTGAAAAAGTAAGAAAAGAATTTAAGTTTTTATCTTGAGCACCAATTGTTTATATTTCTGCTTTAACCGGAACTAGAGTTAATAAATTACTGGATGTAGTTTGTGAAACTAAAGAAAATATTGAAAGAAAAATAAATACTTCTCTTTTAAATGAAGTAATGCTGGAAATGCAATTATTAACTCCGGCTCCTTCTCTTAAAGGAAGAAGATTACTTATTAAATATATTAAGCAAATTCCTGAGACAAAAATTCCTACTTTTCTTTTAGTTGTTAATGATACTAAATACTTACATTTTTCATATCAAAGACATATTGAAAAAAAATTAAGAGAATCATTTAATTTAAAAGGTGTTCCTTTAGAACTAAGATTTAAAAATAAAAATAATAAACAATAAAAAAAATATATTTACATTTTATAAAATGTAAATATACAATATATTAATTATTATAAAAATAATGATTTTTTTGTTTTAATTTTAACGGTCGTTTTTCGCTAAAAAACCATCTACTTTTTTCCCTTTATAAAAACCACAAAATTGGCAAACTCTATGTTGTTGAATTTTCTCTGAACAATTTTTACATGCTACTAAATTAGGAATAGTTAATGAGTCATGAGTTCTTCTTTTATGTTTTCTTTGTTTAGACGTTTTACGCTTTGGAACAATAGCCATATATTTCCTTTCTTATTAATTTTAAATTCAATTTCTTTAAATTATAAACTAAATATTTTTTTCTAAAATAATTTTATTAATATTATCTAAATTAAAAAAGCCAAAGAAGGCTTTTTATATATTTTTTTTAAAAATTTCTTATAAATTAGCGAATTTTTTAAGTGTTCTTACGAATTGTGAAACGTATGAAGTTTCATTATCATATCATGAAACAATTTTGAACATTTTTTTACCTTCTGGTGAAACTAATACTTTAGTTAATTGAGGGTCAAAAATTGTTCCCGCTGTTGAACCAATAATATCTGATGAAACAATTGGGTCTGGGTTATATTCTAATGAATCTGAAGCCATTTTTTTAACAGCTTGATTAATTCCTTCAACTGTTGCTTCTTTTTTAGTTTCAAATACTAAATCTACAACTGAACCTGTTAAAGTAGGAACACGCATAGCAATTCCATCTAGTCTTCCATTTAATGAAGGAATAACTAATCCAATAGCTGCAGCTGCTCCTGTTGAAGTAGGAATAATATTAGCAGCTCCTGCTCTTGCTCTTCTTAAATCTGAGTGAGGAGCATCAACTAATCTTTGGTCTCCTGTGTATGAGTGAATTGTAGTCATAAATCCTACTTCAATTCCAAATGCATCATCAATCGCTTTAGCAATAGGTGCTAAACAATTTGTTGTACATGAAGCTCCTGAAATAATATCATCACTTTTTGATAATTCTTTATCATTTACTGAATAAACAATAGTTTTGATATCTTTTCCAGCTGGTGCAGAAATAGCTACTTTTTTAGCTCCTGCTTTTAGGTGTTTTGAAGCACCTTCTCTTGAAGTAAAAAATCCTGTTGATTCAACAACAACATCAATTCCTTCTTCTTTTCATGGTAATGCTTCTGGATCTCTTTCAGCATGAATTTTAATTTCAACACCGTTTACTACTATAGACGATTCTTTAGCTTCAACTGTACCTTTAAATCTTCCATGTGCTGAATCATATTTTAATAAATGTGCTAATGTTTTTGCGCTTGTTAAATCATTAATAGAAACTATTTTTAATTCTTTTTCTAGTCCTAATTCGAAAATTTGTCTAAAAACAAGACGTCCTATTCTTCCAAACCCATTAATTGCAATTTTTTTCATTTTTTCTCCTAAATTTAATTTTTTATTTATTAATATTTTAATACAAACTTAAAATTTAAAACATTTTTTTAAAAAAATAAAATTAATGCCTTTAAAAAGCTCTTTTTTTCTTATTTTTTATGTGTTTTTGTGTCCTTTTTTACATATATAAATTGAAAGGAGGTAAATATGAATAATAATATTATTGGTTTTAAAGAACTTACAAATGAAAAAGAAAAAGAAATAGTAGCCGGAATGGGTGCAATAGCTGCTATTGTTACTTTAGTTCCTTTAGGGATTGCTGTTTTTAATACTTTTATAGGTGGAATTAGATCACTTCAATCTCAAAAGGGAGAAATGAAATTAAAAGATGTAAATTATAAATGGGAAAATGATGCACCATATAGTGTAATATAAAATAATAAAACCCACAAAAGTGGGTTTTTTAAAAAAGAGTTATAATATAAGATTAAATGAATAAAAAGCCAAATTTAATTAAAATAAAAGGATTTAAAGAAGAAATTCCCTTTTATTTTAGAGGAAATATTAATAGTGAAAAATGTATCTTTTTTGTTCATGGACTTGGAGGAAGTGGTTCACCATTTATGAGAACCATTGATCAGGAAAATTTATTTAATGATTACTTTGTAATTTCTCTAGATATGAGAGGACAAACTAGAAATAAAAATAAGCCATCTAAATTTTCAAAAAGATATATAAAAGATTTAAAAATTATTATTAATTTCCTAATAAATAAATTTGGAATTAAAAACCTTTATTTATTAGGTGAATCATGAGGCTCAGCATTAATTTTTCTATATCTTAAATATGTATCAAATCCTTTTGTTAAAGGGGCTATTGGTTGAAATATGCCTTATTCTGTTACAAAGAATGAAGAAGTAAATAAAAAACAAGAAAAAATAATTGATAGTCTTAAAGTTATTTTTACTTTTTTAACAAATATTACTACATGATCAAAAAGACCATTTAATAACGAATTAACTAATAATCCTGTTATTATAAGAATTAATAGTTTAAGTGATGGTTTGCAAAATAACAAATTACCTATAGCATCATTTTTTTGTTTAAAGAAAGCATGAAGATATTTAAAATCAAAACAAAGAAAAGAAAATACTCTTTATATTCAAAGTATGGGTGATATTTTAAGAAATAATAAGATTGTTGAAAAATATAAAGATAATATTGTTGTTCTTGAAAGTGGTACTCATATATTATCTTTAGATATCAAAGATAATCTTAATCTTTTTGAAATTATAAAAAAAACTATTTCTTAAATAAAATAGTTTTTTAATTTTGTTGGCATATTTTTTCTTTATATATGGTGGGAACGAATGGGCTTGAACCATCGACCTCACGATTATCAGTCGTGTGCTCTAACCAGCTGAGCTACGCTCCCATAAAAAAAGCTTTTGCTTTTAATTAACGTTTTGAGAATTGACGTGCTTTTCTCGCTTTTCTCAATCCTGGTTTTTTTCTTTCTTTAATTCTTGCATCTCTTGTTAGCATTTTAGCCGCTTTTAATTTTGGACGGTAATCTGCTGAAACATTTAATAGAGCTCTTGCAATACCTAATCTAATTGCTCCGGCTTGTCCTGAAAGTCCACCACCTCTTACATTAACAATAATATCAAAGTTATTTGTTGTTTCTGTAATAACAATTGGCTGAAGAGCATCTTTAATAAAAATATCTGATCTTAAATATTCTTTAGCTTCTCTTTTATTTATTACGAACTTTCCAGTTCCTTTTCTTAATATAACTCTGGCTGTTGAAGATTTTCTTCTTCCAAGTCCTCTATACATCAATATATCTTGTTTCATAATTATTTAACCTCTAATTTCATAGGCTTCTGTGCTTCTTGATTATGAACTGGTCCTTCATAAACATAAAGATTTCTATATTGTTTTGAACCTAATTTATTATGAGGTAACATTCCTTTAATAGCCTTTTCTAAAATTCTAACTGGTTTTTTACTTCTTAATTCACTAGGAGATGTTGTTTTAAGACCTCCTGGATATAACGAGTGAGAGTAGTAAATTTTATCTTTTTCTTTATTTCCTGTCAAAATGATTTTTTCAGCATTTATGATAACAATATTATCTCCCATATCGATATTTGGGGTAAATGTTGGTTTGTTTTTTCCTCTTAAATATGTTGCAGCTAAAGTAGCAACTCTACCTAAAACTAAACCTTCGGCATCGATAAAATATCATTTTTTATCGATTTCTTCCTTTTTAAGAATTGTGGTTTGTCTCATTCGTTTCCTTTCAAATTTTATCTAATAAATCAAATGACAATAATTTTATTTACTTTTAATAATATATTAAAAAAAAATTATTTTTCAAAAATGAAAAAATATCTTTTGTTTTCTAATGTAATGGGTAATAAAAATTATAATATAAATTTTAATTATCCAGTTAAAATTTCTTCTTTTACATAATTAAATAGTTCTTCTTTTCTATTATTTTCATTAATTACTAAAATTGATGATGATATTCCTAACTGTCCTATAAACATAACTAAAATTAAATTTAATTGAGATAAAATATTTAAATCTTTAGTTATTCCTGTCGATAATCCAGTAGTTCCAAAGGCTGAAAAAACTTCAAAAACTATATCAAGTTCATCCCGTCTTCCTAAAGAATTTGTTTCTACAGCCGTTAAAGAAGATAAACATATTAAAACTGAAAGAGAAACTATAATGATGGAAGTTGAAAAAACAACATTAGATTTAGCAATTGTTTCTTTTCCTATATTTTTGCTAAATATTTTAATTGAATTAGTATTTTTAATTTTTGCTCATATTCCTAGAACTACAACAGCAATAGTTGTTGTTCTAATTCCTCCAGCTGTTGATGAAGGAGCAGATCCTATAAACATCATAATAATAAATACTATTAAAGTTCCTGGTGAAAGATCTCCAATTTCTACTGTAGAAAACCCGGCATTTCTTGTTGACATTGTATTAAAAAAAATAGCAAATAATTTTTCCGATGCACTACCATAATTTGGATTATTCCAAAAATTATCAATTAAATTTAATTCAAAAATATATGCCAATGATAATCCAATTATTGCCACAATTAAATATGTAAGACAAGATAATTTTGTAAATAAACTAAATTTGAATTTTTTGTTTCTATTAGTTAATTTTCTTCTAGAAAATTCAAAGAAATCAAAAATTACAGGATATCCAATACCCCCAATTACAAAAAGAATAATAAAGATAATTTGAATAGAATAACTAGCATAGTATGGCATTAATGATTTACCACCTATAATATCAAAACCTGCATTATTAATCGCTGAAATTGAATGAAAAACAGCAAATCTTATTGACTCTAAAACATTATGGTAAGGATCGGAAAATTCCTCAGAACCAATAGTTCGAATATTAAACGTTCCTTTATCGAAATAAAAAACAAAAGACAAAATAAAAGATGAGAGCAAAATTAAAAAGAAAATAATGGAAATTGATGATCTTATTGTAGATAAACTTTTCCCTATATTATTTGATGATCTTTCCTTATCTAAAACAATTCTTGAATAAAGAGACATAGATCTTCTAAAAATAAAATTAATAAAATAATATTTTAGGGCAAAAATTCCTATTCCTCCGACTAAAATTAAAATAGCAATGATTGCCTGGCCGAACATAGATCATGTTTCAAAAGTTGGCAATGTTGTTAATCCTGTATCACTAAAAGCAGAAGCAACTACAAAAAGAGCATCTATATAATCTACATGATTTTTACCTGTTTGAGAAATTGGAGAAAATAGAATTAGTGAAGCAAAAATAACTACTAAAAAATAAGTTATTAAAATTATTTTAAAATTAGATATTTTCTTAAAACTCTTTCTAAAGCGATTAAATGTATGTTTAAGTTTATCCATTTTTCTCATTTCTAATTAAAAATATTATTATACTTTGTTTATATAAATATTTGTCCTTTTATAATTATATTTTATTTTCCTTTTATATATAAACCAAAGGTATTTCCAAATTAAATAGATAAATATTATTTTTATAAAAACAGATTAAATATTATTATTTTTTTATGCTTTAATTCTTATAATTTACTTTATATATTATATAATATAAGCAATTATGTCAAAAAAAGATATTTGCCTAATAGGTGCCGGAACATTCGGAGAAGCGGTTGTTAAACAGCTTAATAAGCTAAATAAAAGGGTTCTTGTAATCGATAAAGATGAAACCGCTCTTTCTTTAATCAATTCAGAATATAATTCTTTAGCTGTTTTAGAAGCATCTGATCTTAGAGCTTTAAAATCAATCGGAATAGAAGAATTCGAAACAGTTATAGTCGGAGTTAGTGATAATATCGAAATTATTGCTGCTTTATTAGAAATAGGAATTAAATCAATTATTGCAAGAGCTAAAACCAAAAGACATGCCAGAGTTTTACACCAAATCGGAGTAAATATTATTATAAGACCTGAATCAGAATCAGGAACAAGAACCGCTTTAATAGCCGCTAATAGTAATTTTCTTAAATATTCTTCTTCATTAAATGAATTAGGAGATAATTTTGTAATCGGTTCTTCATATGTAAATAATCAAGAATTAATCGATATTCCTTTAAAGGAACTTAAATTAAATAATAGAGGAATTACTGTTATTCTAGTTAAGAGAAAAAAAGAACCATCAGTATTACCTTCTGGTGATCTTATTCTTAAAATTAATGACCAAATAACAGTTGTAGGTAAAATTAATGATGTTACTGAATTTTTTGGTTATATGAATTTTGATTCTTTTGATAATAGTTATAAAAAGAGTTCAAATAATTTTTCTCCAACAGCTTCAAATGAAATAAATCCTAAAAGAGAGAAAAGAAATATTTTCAAAATCAAAAAATAAATATAAATTTATTGATTATTTTATTAGAAAAAAATAAAGAAAATAAAATTAAATAAAGCAAAAGCAATGTTTAATTTTTTTTAATTTATAATTATATAAATATGGATAAAAATAAAATAAGAAATTTTGCAATAATTGCTCATATAGATCATGGAAAATCGACATTAGCAGATAGGCTTTTAGAGATTTCAAATACTATAAATTCTCGAGAATTAAATGCACAACATTTAGATACAATGGACCTTGAAAAAGAAAGAGGGATCACAATAAAATTAAATGCTGCTCAAATAGAGTATAAAAATCATATTTTTCATTTAATAGATACTCCAGGTCATGTCGATTTTGCTTATGAAGTTTCAAGAAGCTTAGCAGCTGTAGAAGGAGTTTTATTGTTAATTGATGCAACCCAAGGAATAGAAGCGCAAACTCTTGCTAATGTTTATATGGCTTTAGATCATAATTTAGAAATAATTCCTGTTATTAATAAAATAGATCTTCCTTCAGCAAATGTTGAAGAAGTAAAAAGAGAAATCGAAGAAACAATTGGAATAAGTGCTGATGATGCAATTTTAATTTCAGCTAAAACAGGATTAAATGTTGAAAAAGTTTTTGATGCAATCATTGAAAAAATTCCCGCTCCAATTGATGCTGATGATAATAAACCTTTAAAAGCTCTTGTTTTTGATTCATACTATGATCCTTTTAGAGGAGTTATTATTCTTACAAGAATTTTTAATGGAAAAATTAAAATAGGAGATAATTTTTTCTTTTTAACTAATAAAGAAAAAGTTTTTCATGTAACTGAATTAGGAATTAAAAAACCTCAAGAAGTTAAAAAAGATTTTCTTGAATCAGGAGAGGTTGGTTGAATAGCCGCTTCTATAAGAGATGCAAAACAAGTTGCTATAGGTGATACGATAACTTTATCTAGCAATCCAACAGATACTCCAATTGATGGATATAAAAAAATGAAACCAGTTGTTTTTACAGGATTTTATCCAATAGATGGAAAAGATTATGAATTATTAAAAGATTCTTTAGAAAAAATTTCTCTTTCAGATTCTTCAATTACATATGAACCAGAATCTTCAAAAGCCTTAGGTCATGGTTTTAGAATTGGTTTTCTTGGACTTCTACATATGGAGATTTTACAAGAAAGACTTTCAAGAGAATTTAATATTGATTTAATAGCTACAGCTCCATCGGTTGAATTTATTGTCCACAAAACAAATAAAGAAGTTTTAGTTATTTCTAATCCCTCAGAATTTCCCGATACATCTTCAATCGATTTTATTGAAGAACCATTTGTAAGAGCAGAAATTTTAGTAATTCAAGAATTTATCGGATCAATAATGGAATTATGTAAATTAAAAAGAGGGAAATATATTAAAGCTGATTGTATTGATTCAAAAAGATGAAAACTAGTTTATGATATGCCTTTAAATGAAATTATTTTTGATTTTTTTGATAAGCTTAAATCAATTTCAAAAGGATATGCTTCTTTCGATTACACTATTATCCCTCCTGAAAAAGCTAGTTTAGTAAAAGTTGATATATTATTAAATGGAGAAAAAATTGATGCTTTTAGTTCTATTATTCATAAAGATTTTGCTGAAGAAAGATCAAGAGAATTAGTTAAAAAACTAAAAGAATTAATTCCTAGAAATAACTTTGAAGTTCCTGTACAAGCTGCTATTGGAGCTAAAATAATCGCTAGAGAAACTATTAAAGCTTATCGTAAAGATGTTACTGCTAAATTATATGGTGGTGATGTTACAAGAAGACAAAAACTACTTAAAAAACAAAAAGAAGGTAAAAAAAGAGCAAAAGCTTTTGGTAAAGTAGAAGTTCCTCAGGATACATTTATTAAATTACTTAAAAATAAATAAATATTTTTTTAATTAAAACCTATTTTTTTATAAATATCATCAATAATACTATTAGTGGCTTCAATAGCTTTTAAAGCTCCTTGTTTAGCATATTTATCTATTTGGTTATAATAGAATTCATATTTTGTTTGAATACTATTTAATAGTTTATTAACTTCTTTAGCAACTTCTTTTTTAAAAAATCCATAATCTTTTTCTTTAAAAATTTCCAGAGCTTCTTCTTGAGAAATTCCTTTAGTTGAAATATAAATATTTAAAAGATTAGAAATTCCTTTTTTATCTTCTGAAAAATATATTTTATTTTCATTATCAGTTACTGCTTTAGAAATTTTTTTAATTACATCTTCTTCTTTATCTAATAAATAAATTGAAGCATTTAAATCAGTATCGGATTTTGACATTTTTTTAGAAGGGTTTGTTAATGACATAATTTTTGCCCCAGTTTTAGAAAAATATGGTTTAGGAACTTTAAAAGAAAAATTATATTTTTTATTTAATTTTTGAACTATCTTTTGACAAAGTTCAAGATGTTGTTTTTGATCTATTCCAACAGGAACTAAATCAGGATTATATAAAATAATATCAGCAGCCATTAAAGTAGGATAAACAAACAATCCAGTCGGAATATTTATTGTTCCATTTTCCATAACTTTTATATTGTCTGATTTATCTTTAAATTGAGTCATTCTTTGAAGTTCACCAATACTTGAATTACATGTTGTTATTCAATTTAATTTAAGATGATTGCTATTATCTGATTGGAAAAAAATAGTTGTTTTTTCAGGATCTATTCCAGAAGCTAAAAGTAAAGAAAAAATTTGCTTTTTGTTTTCTCTTAATTTATCAGGATTTATATCAATAGTTATAGCATGTAAATCAGCAACAAAAATAAATAAATTTTCTGTTTTTTGTAATTCTAAAAAACTTTTTATAGCTCCAAAATAATTTCCAATTGTTAAATTACCTGTAGCAGTTATTCCGCTTACTATTGTTTTTTTATTCATATAAAATATCCTTTCATTATATTTTAAATTTTTTTAAAATATCGTCGATTTCATCTTTATCAAATTTATTTGCTTTATCTTCAATATCTTTAAATATTTTATTTACATTTTTAAGTGATTCTTCAATTTGTTCTTTTTCTTCATCATTATCATTTTCTTTAGAAAAATAATCATTACTTTCAACTTTATTTTCATTTAAAAATAAAATTCATTTTGAATTATTTTTAATTAATGGGAAAGATATTTTTAATTCAGAATTATTTCTATTTAAAGGGTATTTTTCTTTAATTAAAAGACCATCTTTATCCATATATAAATATTCTTTATGCCCTACTTTATTAGCTAAAATAAAATGATGTTTATTAATGCTTTGATCAACTAATTGAACACCTAAATTAGGCTTATTAGATACTAATAGATTTTTAAATGATATTTCATTAATTTTAAATTTTGTATTCATTATAAAAATATCTTCATTGTTGTTTGCAATAACAAATGTTGTTATATAATTTCCTCTTAATTTAATCATAGTGTTTCCTATTGAACGTAATGAAATCGAAGGAAGGAAATGATTACTATGTTTAATCGCTCTATGATCAGAAGTTATTAGTAAAATATCGTCCATTGTATTTACTAATTTAATACCAATAACTTCATCTGATAAATTCTTTAATTTCATATAGGTAAGTGGTTTTGAATATCTTGATGTTTCTAATTGAGAAATTGGAGATTTTTTACCCATTCCATTTTTTGTTATTGAAACTAAATAAGCATTTACATTAAAATCAACTATTTGAATTGCATCAATAATTTCTTCATTATTTTCAAATGTTGCAAAATCAGAAATATGTATTCCAAAATCTTTTCATTTAACTTCTTCTAATTTATGAAGTGGAATATAAATATAATTTCCTTTATTTGAAAAAATTATTAATTTACTTTTTGTTTCAGCTTTTGCAAAATAAATTAATTTATCATTTTCTTTTAATGAAAAATTACCAATTTCATTTGATTCATAACTTTTTTTAGAAACTCTTTTTATATATCCATCCTTTGAAATAGATAAATACATTACTTCATTTTCAATTACTTCTTCAACTTTAAAGTTTAAATTCAATTCTTCTTCAACAATTGTACTTTTTCTTTCAACACCAAATTCTTTTTTGATCTTTTTAAGATGTTCAATTAAATTTCTATTAAATAGTTCTTCATCTTTTAAAAGAGAGTTTCAAAAAGTTATTTTTTCTTCTAATATTTTTTTCTCATTTAAAAATAAAGAAACATCTGTTCTATTTAATCTATATAATCTCATTTCAGCAATTGCTTTAGCTTGGACTTCAGAAAAATCTAATTTTGTTCTTAGATTTAAAATTACTCCAGCTTTTGAATCATCTGTTTCTCTAATAACTTTTATTACTTGATCAATTATTTTAGAAACCTTTATAAATCCTTCAATAATTTCTAATCTATTTTTACTTATATTAAGATCATATTTAATTGATTTTGTTTTAAGTTCTTTAATAAATGAAATATAGTAATCTAACATTTTAGAAATACCTAAAAGTTTAGGAGCGTTTTCATGAATTAAAACCATATTGTAAGAATAAAATACTTGAAGATCAGTTTTTTTAAGTAAAAAAGAAATGATTGCTTCAGCATTTGATTTAGGATCTAATTCAATTACTATTGAAATTCCTTGACGATCTGATTCATCTCTTACATCATTTATTCCATTTAAAATAGAATTTATTCTTAGTTCATCAATTTGACGAACTAGTTTCGCTTTAACTACTCCATAAGGGATTTCAGATATAATTATTTTCTTTTCTTTGTCAGTATCAATTATTTTATATTTAGATAAAATAACAATTCTGCCATTTCCTCTTTCAAATGATTCATCAATTCCTTTTTTACTATAAATTACTCCACCTGTAGGAAAATCAGGACCTTTTATATATTTTTGAAGAGAACTAATTGAAATTTCTGGTTTTTTAATTTTAGCAATTGCTCCCTCAATAATTTCTCCTAAATTATGAGGAGGAATTTCAGTTGCATATCCAGCCGCTATTCCTCTTGCTCCATTTACAAGTAAATTAGGTAAATAAGAAGGAAGATAGACTGGTTCTTTTTCAGTATCATCAAAATTAGGAGCAAATGGAACGATTTTTTTATCAAGTTCATCTAAAATTTCTGTAGATATTTTAGCTAATCTAGTTTCAGTATAACGCATTGCAGCAGCTGGATCATCATCTATTGATCCTTTATTACCATGCATTTCAACTAAAGGAAGATTAATTTTTCAATCCTGAGCCATTCTAACTAGCGCTTCATAAATAGATGAATCACCATGAGGGTGATACTTACCAATTACATCCCCAACTACTCTTGCTGATTTTTTAAAAGCTTTATCATAAGTTAAATTAAGATCATACATTGAATATAAAATACGTCTTTGAACTGGTTTAAGACCATCTCTTATATCAGGAAGAGCTCTTTGAAGAATTATATATTTAGCATATCTTGAAAAACGATCAGACATAATATAATCAAGTGATTTAAATTCTATATTCTTATCATTTTCATTATCTAAATTTTCTTTTTCTTTTTTACTCATAACTCCTCTTCTCTTTTTATATTTTTATTTTATTGATTAAGATCATAATCATCTTCCATTGTAAATTCTACATTTTTATCAATTCATTCTTTTCTTGGTTCAACATTATCACCCATAAGAGTTGAAACTCTTCTTTCAATTATTGCTATATCTTCTAATCCAATTTTAATTAAAGAACGATTCTTAGGATTCATTGTTGTATCTCATAATTGATCTGAATTCATTTCTCCAAGACCTTTATATCTTTGAATGTCATATCCAGTATTTTTTGACATAAACTCTTTTAATTCTTCTTCTGATCAAAGATAAACATTTTTATTATTTCCGGTTTTTTTAGAAAGTTTAAAAAGTGGTGGTTGAGCAATATAAACTTTTCCATTTAAAATTAAATCCTTCATATATCTAAAAAAGAATGTTAATAATAAAATTTGAATATGTGCCCCGTCAGTATCGGCATCTGTCATTAAAATAACTTTATTATATTTAATATCGTTTATTTTAAAGTCATTACCTACTCCAGCCCCTATTGCATTAATAATGGTTGAAATTTCTTCATTTTTTAATATTTCAAGAAGTTTTGCTTTTTCAGAATTTAAGATTTTCCCTTTTAAAGGAAGAATCGCTTGAGTTTCTCTATCTCTTCCTAATTTAGCTGAACCACCAGCTGAATCCCCCTCAACTAAAAATAATTCTCTTTTTAGAGGGTTTTTTGAAGAAGCAGGTGTTAGTTTACCTGAAAGGATTTTTACGTTGTTTAATTTATCTTTTGCTTTTCTTGTATCAAGTTTTGCTTTTTTAGCAGCTTCTCGAGCTTCTCTTGAAAGTTTTGATTTTTGTAAAAGTCTTTCTGCAATAACTTTATTTTCTATTAATCAAGTATAGAATTTTGTTTGCATTGCATTATCAATTATTTTTTTAATTTCAGGAGTAGATAATTTATCTTTTGTTTGTCCTACGAATTCTAAATATTTTTCAGGAACTTTAACGGAAATAATCGCTGTTATTCCTTCTCTAATATCACTTCCTTCAAAATTTAAATCTCTTGCCTTTAAAATATTTTTTTCTCTTGCAAAATCATTAATTATTTTTGTAAGGGAAGCTTTAAATGCTCCTTCGTGAGTTCCACCATCTCTTGTTTTAACATTATTTACAAAAGAAATTATTGTTTCAGAATAACTATCTGTATATTGAATTCCTATTTCAATTTCAAAATCTTTATTTTTGTCTTTTATTTCAATAATAGGAGTAATAGGAGTTTTTGTATTATTTATAAAATTAACGAAATCTTTAATTCCTTCTTTATGTTTAAATTCAAAACTATTTTTGGTATTTTCATCTCTTAAAAAAATTGATACTCCACCAAGTAAAAAAGATGCTTCTCTTAATCTTTCTGAAATTATTTCATAAGAAAATTTAGCAAATTTAAAGATTTTATAATTTGGTCAAAATTGTATTTTGGTTCCTTTTTTAGTTGTTGGACCAATTTCTTGAGTTCTATTAGTAATATTGTCACCATTTTCAAAAGAAGTAAAATATTCACTTCCATCTTTATAAATAGTTGCTTCTAATTTTTCACTAAGAGCATTAACTACTGATGATCCAACTCCATGTAATCCTCCAGATGTTTTATAAGAATCACTATTAAATTTTCCTCCTGAATGTAATTCTGTAAAAATAACTTCAACAGCTGTTCTATCATTTGAATGTTTATCAATTGGAATTCCTCTTCCATTATCTTCAACAATAACTGAACCGTCTTTTTTTAAGATTACTTTTATTTCAGTTGCAAAACCTGAAAGAACCTCATCTACAGAGTTATCAAAAATTTCCCATAATAAATGGTGTAACCCATTAATATCGGTAGATCCTATATACATTCCAGGTCTTTTTCTTACAGCTTCTAGACCTTTAAGTGTAATTATATTTTTTGCATTGTATTGATTCATATTTTATTTAATTATAAATTAATAAAATAAATTAAATAAAATTAATATAATTATTTTATATGAAAAAGCTAGAATTTGGAACCGCCGGTATTAGAGGCATATTAGGAAAAGGGGAAGAATTTTTAAATGATATTCATGTTTTAAATATAATTAATGGTTTTGCAAATTATCTTTTAGATAAATTTCCTAATGCTAAAAAAGAAGGAATTGTTATCGGAAGGGACAATAGAAGAGAAAGTAAAAATTTTGCTACTTTAGCAGCTTCTATTTTGTCTTCATATAAAATTAAAGTTTATTTTAATAAAGATATTGTAGCAACACCGATTATTTCTTATCAAACAAGAATTTTAAAAGCAGCTGGAGCTATAAACGTTACAGCAAGCCATAATCCCAAAGAATATAATGGAATTAAAATTTATAATAGTGATGGTTGTCAATTACTTCCATGAGATATTGAAGAATTACAAAAATATTTTAAGGGTTATACATATTATTTAGATAATACAAATGCAATTAAAAATGAAGAATATATTGAATATGTTTCAGATGATATTGTTAAAAAATATTTAGATGAAATAATTATTATAGGAGGAAAAGAATTATCTAATTTATCAAATATAAAAGTTGCTTTTACTCCTCAACATGGTACAGGAGCAAAACCTGTTAAAGAAATTTTTAAAAAATTAAATGTTAATGGATTTTATGAAGAAAGAGAAATGAAGGAAGATACTGAATTTACTTTTTCAAAAAGTCCTAATCCTGAAGTTAAAGTAGCATATGATAATGTTAAAGAAATAGCTTTAAAAAATGATTGTGACATAATTCTTGTAACTGATCCTGATTCTGATAGAGTAGGACTTGCTGTTAAAGATGGAAATGATTATAAAATCCTTACAGGGAATGAAACTGCTATTTTAATTTTTAATTATTTAATTGAAAATAAAAAAGATGAAAAATATTATTTAATCTATTCTTTTGTTTCTTCTTCTTTACCTAAGAAAATAGCTAGTGAAAATGGAATTAATTCATATATGACAAAAACTGGTTTTAAATGAATTGGAAATTTAATTAAAACAAAAGAAATGAACGGAGATAAAGACAAATTTCTTTTCGGTTTTGAAGAAAGTTATGGTTCATTAATTAATGAAAAGATTTGTAGAGATAAAGATGCTCTTCAATCAATAGTTATTCTTGCTAAAATGTGTAGCAAATATAAAAAAGATGGTTTAAGTTTGCTTCAAGTTTTAGAAGGCATTTATAAAAAATACGGTTTTGTTTCTAGTGGAACAATTAATATTGATTTAGATAATGATAAAAAACAAGGTCTAATTAAAAGTAAATTTAAAGAATTAAAACTAGATAACGCTCTTTTCCTTGATTATAATGAAGGAATAAGAGGAATTGAAAAAGAAGATATGTTTTCTTTTGAATTTGAAGATGGATCATGAATTTCTTTACGTCCATCTGGAACAGAACCTAAAATGAAAATTTATTTATTTTTTATTAATAAAAACAAAGATATAGCAGAGCAAAATTTTAATACTTATTATCAAAAAATTCAAGAGATAATAAAATAATTTAATGTTATTTTATTCTGCTTTTAATTCTTTATCTCAAAGAAAAGGAATTGCTTCATCAATTTGTTTGTTTTCAAAAATAATTTCATATAAGATTTTTGCTATAGGTAAATAAAGATTATTTTTAATTCTTATTTTATTAACAATTTTAAGAGCATGAAGTCCTTCAAGAGTTAGATTCATTTTTAAAGCTTTTTCTTTGTCTTTTATGAATTGTCTCCCAAATGTTCTATTTCTTGAATTATCAGACATTGAAGTTAATAATAAGTCACCAAGACCAGTTAATCCCATAATAGTTGAAATAGAACCACCTAAATAATCATTAAAGACACTCATTTCATGAACTCCTCTTGTTATAAAGGCTGCTATAGTATTTATTTCAAATCCTTTTTCTACAAGCATCCCAACTCCGATAGCTAAAATGTTTTTATATATAGCTCCTACTTCAGAACCAACAATATCAGTTTGACGATAAATTTTAAAATATGATGTTGAAAAAAGTTTTTGAACAATTATACAATTATCAGAAAATTCACTTACCACTGAAACAATAGTAAAAGATTTTTTAATTATTTCTTCAGCATATGAAGGACCTAAAATAGAAGTTACTGCTAAAACATTTTCATTTTTCTTTGTAGCCTTAACAATTCCTGAATGCAAAGGATCTTCACTATCAGGTCAAAACCCTTTTGAACCACAAATAATAATTGCTTTAGTTCTAAGTTTGTTATTTATCTTTTTAATAATAGAAGGAATTGCTATTGAAGGAATTGCAATTACAATAAATGATACATCTTTAATAGCTTCATCAAAATCATTTGTTGTATTAACTTTATTTATGCAATTTTCTTCACTAAAATAAGTAGTATTTTTACCTTGTTTTAAATCTGATAATTCTTTTTCGTTTATTCCATAAACTAAAATATTTTCATTTCCTGCATCATGCAAAACATTACTAAAGGCCGTTCCTAATGCTCCCGAACCTATAATAAGAATTTTTTTATTTTCCATTCTTTATATTCCTTTAAGATTTAAGATTCTTTATCTTTTGTTGTTTTTTTAGTTTTCACTTTTGTTGTTTTAGTTCCTGTATTTTTTTTAGAAGTTTTAGTAGTTTCTTCTTCATTATTTTCTGAGTAATTTTCTTCTAAAATTACTTGATCATCTTCTAAAATTACTTGGTCCTCTTCTAAAGGTATTTGTTCATCTTCAAAAACTTCTTGATCATTTTCTTTCATTGAATCATTTTCCATAGTCACTTGTTTAGTTATTTTTGTAGTTTTAGTACTTTTTCCTTCTTTACTATCTTTTGATTTTTTAGTAACTTCAGAAATTAATGTATCTAAATCTTTAGTTTGACCATTTTCATCTTTTTCGTTTTTTTCTTCTTTTTTAGGAGGGAATTTTTTATGTTTTGCAATATATTCAATTTCTTCAGCAACAATAGTTTCTTGCTCTAATAATAAATCTTTTATTAATTCTAATAAATCAAGATTTGCTTTAATTATTTTAATTGCTTCTTTTTCTTCTCTTTCGATGATTTCTTTCATCTCTTCATCAATTTTATTAGCAACATTTTCAGAATATGGTTTTTGAGCTGTATATCCACCTAAATGTTGTGATCCTTCTTGATGTTCATATTTAATAGGTCCTAATTTAGACATACCTCATTCAGTAATCATTCTTCTTGCTATAGAAGTAGCTTTTGTAATATCATCACTTGCTCCAGTAGAAACTTCTCCTGCACCATAAATTATTTGTTCGGCAGCTCTTCCACCCATAAATGATCTTATCATTGCATATAATTCAGATTTTGATTGGTTATATTTTTCTTCTTCAGGAAGCATTAAATTATATCCACCAGCATCCCCTCTAGGAATAATAGTTATTTTTTGTACTTTAATTGAGCTTGGAGATTTAATTCCCACAACAGCATGACCAGCTTCATGATATGCTACTGCTGTTAATTCTTTTTTACTAATAGTTCTTGATTTTTTAGCAGGACCTGACATAACTCTATCAATTGATTCATCAATTTGTTTTGAAGTAATAATTCCTGATGATTCTCTTACTGATAATAAAGATGCTTCATTAATAACATTTTCTAATTGTGCACCAGAATATCCAGGAGTTCTTCTTGCTATTTTAGCTAAATCAACATTTTTAGAAATTCTTTTACCTTTAGCATGTAAACGTAAAATGTCTTCTCTTTCTTTTATATCTGGTAAATTAATAGTAATTATTCTATCAAAACGACCCGGTCTTAAAAGAGCTGGATCTAATACATCTGGACGGTTAGTTGCTGCAATTATTAAAATTCCACCATTTTCTTGAATTCCATCCATTTCTACAAGAAGTTGATTTAAAGTTTGTTCTCTTTCATCATTTCCTCCACCAAAACCAGATGCTCTTGATCTACCTACAGCATCTAATTCATCAATAAAAATAATAGCAGGCGCACTTTGTCTTGCGTCTTTAAACATATCTCTAACTCTTTTTGCTCCTACCCCAACAAACATTTCAACAAATGATGAGGCTGAAATAAAGAAAAAGGGAACATTAGCTTCTCCGGCAGTTGCTTTAGCTAATAAGGTTTTACCAGTACCTGGAGGACCACCTAATAAAATTCCTTTAGGAATTCTCGCTCCTGCTTGAGTATATTTTTTAGGATTTTTAAGATAATCAACTAATTCAGAAACTTCTTCAATTGACTCTTTATTTCCTGCTATATCTTTAAAAGTTTTATTTGAACTTGTAATTTTTTGAGCAGAACTTTTTCCAGCTGGATTAAATAATCCTCCGCCTCCACCTTTCATTTGAGCTCTATAAATAAAGTAAAAAATTAAAATAATTAATAATGTTGGACCAAATAATTGTAAGAATTGTAAAAATGGATTTGGTCTAGATACCATTTCAAAAGAAATAGCATCAAAAGATAAAACAGATTTATCAACTAAAGCTCTAAAATTAGCATCGGTTGCATAATAAGAAGCTGATGGAAGAGAAACTATATACGTTTGAGTAATTTGATTACCGTTTTTAATAGTATTAAAAACGACAGTAACATTTCCTAATCTATCAAAATACATTGAGGAGAAGTAAATATTATCGGTTTGATTCGCCGCTGCTTGATTTAAATTTTGCTCAAATTGTGAAAAAGAAACTACTGCAATATTATTAACAAAAAAACTAACTAAAAAATAAATTAATAAAGAAGAAATTAATAAAATAATGATAATCATCAAAATATTTCTTTTTTTCTTTGGGCTATTTTCTGGACGATTTTGTTTGTTGTTCATTTAGTCCCTTTCTAAAGCATAAAAAATTTAATAAATATATTGCTATCTTTTATAAATTATTATTATATAATTTTTTTTATATATATATTTAATAAATATAAATTTATTTGTGGAGTGGTCAATGAAATTAATAAAAGTAGAGGCTAAAGGATTTAAATCTTTTGCAGACAAGGTAAGTCTAGAATTTAATGGTGGAGTTGTTGGAATAGTAGGGCCTAATGGGTCTGGTAAATCAAATATTAATGATGCAATAAAGTGAGTTTTAGGTGAACAATCTTCTAAAGCACTACGTGGAGATAACATGGAAGATGTTATTTTTGCTGGTTCAAGAACAGAAGTGGAGCAAAATAAGGCAACTGTTACCCTTACTTTTGATAATTCTGTTGGAAGTATTTCATTACCACACAAAATATTTACCATTTCTCGTGTCCTTGAAAGAGGAAAGGGCGCAAATACTTATTATATTAATGATGAAATTGTTAAATATAAAGATATAAGAGAAATTGCACTTGAAAGTGGGATTTCAAAATCATCATTGGCTATTATTTCTCAAGGAACTGTTTCTGATATAGCACAATCTTCACCAGAACAAAGAAGAGGAATCATTGAAGATGCTGCTGGAACCTCTAAATATAAATCTAAAAAAGTGGAATCACTAAGAAAATTAGAAAAAACAGATGAAACTTTAGGAAAAGTTGAAACTGTTATTAAAGAATTAGAAAAACAACTTGTTCCATTAGAAAATCAATCTGAAAAAGCAAAAGTATATATTGAAAAATCAAAAAAATTGAAAGAATATGAAATTTCTTTAATTGTTAATGATTTAGTTGATTTTAAAGAAAAATTTGATGAAGCTAAAAATGAACTTGAAGGATATCAAGAAACTCAAGAAGATTTAAAAAGAAAAATTAAAGAAGAAGAAACTTTAATTGAAGATAATGTTAATTATAAATTTAAAATTGAACAAGAATTAAATTTAGAAAATAAAAGAATTGAAAAAATTAATGAAGATCTTCATGATTTAGAAGTTCGTTTCAAAAATGAAGAAGCTAAAAGAGAAATGATTCTTAATGGAAACAAAATAGTTGGTAATAAAGAAAAAATAGAAGTAATGAAAGATCATTTAAATGTTTTATCATCAAAAATTTCTTATTCAAAAGATTGAGAACAAAAAACAAATGAAGATATTAGAGCAAGAAGAGAAGAAGTAAATGAACTAGAAATAAAAATTGCGGAAAATAGATTAAAATCTAATTCATCAAAAGCAAAATTTTTAAAAGTTAAAACTAAAATTGATGTTCTTATAGATCATAAAGAAAATAAAACTAATTTATTTAAAGGAACAAAAACAGTTATTGAAAATAAATCATTATTTAGAGGTTTATTTGGAACTGTTGCTGATGTTATTAAAATTCCAGAAAAATTTATTCCAGCAATTGAATCTGTTTTACAAAACGCTTTACAACATATAGTTGTTGATGAATCTAATACAGCAATTAAAATTATTGAATTTTTAAAAAATAATAATGGAGGGCGTGCTACATTTATTCCTTTATCTTCTATTAGTGAAAAAGATATTAATCATGAATATTTAATGGCAATAAATTCACAAGATGGTTTTATTTCAGTAGCATCTAAATTAGTTCAAGTTGAAGATAAAAAATTTGATGTTTTAATTAGTTTTTTACTTGGTAATGTTGTTGTAGTAGAAGATATAAGATCAGCTACAAGAATATCAGAATTACTAGATAAAAGATATATGGTAGTTTCCTTAGATGGTGATTTAGTTCGTGTTGGTGGGGTTATAACAGGTGGAACTAAAGTTAATTCAATTAATATTTTAGGAATTGATAATCAAATAAAACAACTTGAAGAAATCGCTCCTCAACTTGAAGAAATAATAATAATAACAGAAAAAGAAATTAATCGTCTTGAAAACATAAAAGAAGAGAAGCAATCTTTTATAAATGAAATTAATATTGAGGTTGTAAAAAATAAAGAGAAACAACTTAGTTTAGAAAATGAATTTAATAAATTAAGATTAGATTTCGAAACTCTTTCTGATTCAAAATTTGATGATGATAATTTTGAAAGAATTGATTTAAGTTTAGATAATCTTTCTGCTGAGAAAAAAATGATTGTTGCTTCTGTAAGATCTAAAAGAGAGAAAATATCTAATTTGACAAATGTAATTAATAGTTCAACATTAAATAAAAAAGAACTTGAAAAAAGCTTAAGAGTTATTTATGAAAATTATTCTGAAAAAGTTAATCAAAAAGCAAAAGCAGAATTCTTTATTGAAACATCTACAAAAAGACTTCTTGAAGTTTATCAATTGACTTTTGAATCTGCAAGAGAAATATATAATCCAAGTATAGATATAGAAAAAGCAAGAGTTATTGTTGCTGAATTAAAAACAGATATTGAAAGTCTAGGGAATATAAATATTGATGCAATTAAAGATTATGAAGAACTTAAAAAACGTTATGATGAAATAGATGAAAATTATCAAGAATTAACTAATGCAAAAAACATAATTGTTAGTGCTATAGCTGAAATGGATAAAATAATTATTAATAAAATTAATAAAACAATGGAACTTGTTAATGTTGAATTTAATAATGTTTTTCAAAAAATGTTTGGTGGTGGAGAAGCGCGTGTATTTTTATTAGATCCTAAAGATCCATTAGAATCTGGTGTTGATATAGATGCAAGACCTCCAGGAAAATCAATTAAAAACTTAAAATTATTTTCTGGTGGAGAAAAAGCTTTAATTGCTATTTCATTATTATTTGCAATTATTAAAGCTAAACCTCTTCCATTATGTATTTTAGATGAGGTAGAAGCGGCTCTTGATGAATCTAATGTTATTCGTTATGCAAATTATTTACAAGAACTAAAAAAAGATACTCAATTTATCGTTATAACACACCGTTATGGAACAATGTCAAATGTTGATACATTATTTGGTGCTACAATGCAAAAAAGAGGGGTTACTTCATTCTTTTCAGTAGAATTAGCGCAGGCAAAAGATTTAGTTGATCAATTTAAGGAAGAATAAATATATAAAATGTATAAAAATAAATTGAATAAAATAGAAACAGAAAAAGCAGTTAATTTTATAAAAAAAAATTTTATAAATAATTTAGAAAAAGAATTAAATTTAATAAAGGTTTCTTCTCCGATTTTTTTAGATGCAAAAAAAGGATTAAATGATCGGTTAACAGGAATAGAAAGACCTGTAGTTTTTAATACAAGAAATACTAATCTTGAAATAATTCATTCACTTGCAAAATGAAAGCGCGAGGAAATAGCAAACCTTGAACTTAAAAATGGTGAAGGAATTTGAACAAACATGAAAGCTATTAGAGCTGATGAAAAAGAAGAAACTCCATTTCATTCTATTTTTGTTGAACAATTTGATTGAGAATTAAAAATTTCAAAAGAACAAAGAAATATTGAATTTTTAAAATCAGTTGTAAGAAAAATTTATTTATCTATTCTTTTAACAGAAAAAGAAATAAATAAAATATATCCTATATTAACAAATAAATTATCTAAAGATATTTCATTTATAACAACAGAAGAACTTCTTCAAAAATATCCTAATAAAAACGATAAAGAAAGAGAAACATTATACGGAAGAGAAGTTGGTTCGTTTTTTTTAATAGGTATTGGTCATACTCTTTCTAATGGTTTTCCTCATGATAAAAGAGCTCCTGATTATGATGATTGAGATCTTAATGGTGATTTATTTCTATATAGTGAAATTCACCAAGAATCAATCGAAATTTCTTCTATGGGAATTAGAGTTGATGCAAAAGCTCTTGAAAAACAAATTCTTCAAGAAGAAAATAAATCTTCTTTTGAATATGATTATCATAAAAAAATTTTAAATAATACTCTTCCTTTTACAATTGGTGGAGGAATTGGTCAATCAAGATTAATTTTATTTTTATTAGAAAAATATCATATAGGCGAATTTCAAAGATCATATTGAACACATCATCATAGAGAAGAGATGAAAAAACTAGGTGTTGAATTAAAATAAAGGTGTAAATAATAAAACAAATAATGCTTTAAAAAATTTATGTAATTTTCCTTCTTTTTCTTCTTCAAAATCATGTGAAAAAGTTTCATATTCACTTACTATGTTTTTTAATTCTTTTATAATTCCTTTATCATTAGAAATATTAGTTATTTCATAATTACAAAATAGTGAACGCATATCAAAATTTACAGAACCAAAAAAGGCATATTTATCATCAATTAAAATTAATTTTGAATGTAGAAAAATATTATTAATTATTTTTGTTTTAATTCCATATTTTCTTAATTTATTTAAATAATACTTTGTACCAATATATAATGATTTTTTATCTGGCCTTCCTGGAATATAAATTGTTATATCAATTCCTGTCAAAGCTAATGATTTTATTATTTCATATAATTCTTTATTTGGAATAAAATATGGTGTACAAATAGTAATAGATTTTTTAGCTGAAAATAATAAAATTTGGATTATTGAATAAATAATTTCGTCATCAATATTTGGTCCGTCTTCTATTGAAATTAAATTTCTGTTTTCATCAGTTTTTTCAATAGGATTATTATTTATAAAATCATTTTTATTTAATGTTTCTTTTTTATATTTTTTTCAATCAAAAAGAAATAATTTAGTTAATTCATTCCCAAATTTTTCAGAAGTAATTCTATAATTTAAATCTTCTCAAAAACCATATTTTTTGTTAAATGAAGAGTATTCATCAGAAATATTAATTCCTCCACCATGAACTATTTTTCCATCAATTACAAAAAATTTTCTATGTAATCTAAATGTATCAGAACCATTAACAAATGGGAATCTAATTCTACTAAAAGATTTAACTGAAATATTTTTATGATTGTTTAAATGTTTTAATTCATTATCTGTAAGTGATCATCTTCCAAAGTCATCTATTATTAATTTAATAATAACTCCCTCATTAGCTTTTTGTAAAAGGATATTAACAAGTTCTTCATAATTTTCAGATGGTTTAACAATATACATTTCAATAAAAATGAATTTTTTAGCATTTTTTAAATCCTCAAAAATTTTATTAAATGCAATATATCCTTTTGAAAGAAATTCAGTATTTGTTTTAATTATATTTCTAGATGAAATAATACTTATTTTTTTCATTATTTCATCATTTAAAACAGATATATTTTCCATATTTTTATTTTCTTGAAAATATAAATCCATTTCATTTTCATATTCTTTTTTAGGTACACTATTATTTTTTTTAATAATTCCAAAAACTAAATAAATAAAAGGACCAAAAATCGGGACTACAGTTACAAATAAAAATCAAGATAATTTAGATTCAAGAGTTCTTCTTTCAAAAAATAAATGTAATGTAATGATTGCGTTTACCAAATATATAGAACTAATAACAGCTACTAATGTTATATTTCATTCTAATTTTGTAAATATTGAGAAAAATAAAAAACCTAATAAAATTAACGATATTGAAAAAATTTCTGAAATAATAATAATTGCTTTTTTCTTATTCATTTTCATTAAATTATTATAATACTAAATTATTATAATAATTTATTTATTTCTTCTATATCTTCATTTAAGCCAGTTTCATTAAAAAATTTTTTTGGTAAAGGAGCGAAAAAGCTTCTTTCAATATTTTTCATATCTAAAAAAGATATTCTATATGCATGTAATCTTTGATTAAAATCATCAATTTTTTTATTATATAATTCATCACCAAAAACAGGATGATTTATATATGAAAGATGTACTCTAATTTGATGAGTTCTTCCTGTTTTAAGAGAAATTTTTATTAAAGTATTTTTAGCATATTTTTTTAATACATAAACAGAAGAAAATGCTTCTTTTGAGTTTTGTGATACAACTTTATATTTCATTCTATTTTGAGGATCTCTTCCAATTGGGGCATTAATATGAGTTATATTATTATTAATAATTCCATCAACTAAAGCAATATATTCTCTTTTTATTTCATGATTTTTAAGAAGTCCTGCGTAATAATTATGAGCTTTATTATTTTTAGCTACAAGAATTAAACCCGATGTATCTTTATCAATTCTATGAACTATTCCGGGTCTTATATCACCATTTACATTAGATAAATTTTTACAATAAAATAAAAGGGCATTTACAAGTGTTTCACTAGTATGGCCAGGAGAAGGATGAACTACTCTTCCGCTTTCTTTATTAATTATTAAAATATCATCATCTTCATATACTATTTCAAAAGGAATATTTTCAGGTACTGCTTTTATTTCTTTTTCAATACGATTTTTTATTGTAATTGTTTGTCCTTCAAAAACAATAAATTTAACTTTTCTTATAAGAATATCATTAACATAAACACCATAATCTTCAATGATTTGTTGAATATCATTTCTTGAAATATTAGTGGCATTTGCTATATATTTATCTATTCTTTCTTTTTTATCGACTAAAAGAACAATCGGTGTATCTATTTCCATTATTGAATTATAACTTATATTATATTAATCATTATCTAAAAGCAAAAAGTCTTTTCCTTTTTGAACTTCAAATTCAGATAAACCATCAAAGTTTTTTTGTCTCAAAATCTCATAATTAACTATTGAAACAGAATTTGCTAAATTTAAACTTCTACAATTTTCATTCATAGGAATTCTTAAACAATGATCAAAATTATTTTTTAAAATATTTTTAGGTATTCCAGTTGATTCTCTACCAAACATTACTCAAATATCTTTTTTATCTTTAAAATTAATATTAGAATAATTAATAGATCCATATCTAGTTATATAAAAAATTTCTTTATCATCGTTTTCATTAAAAAATTCTTCATAATTTTCATATATTTTATGTTGAATATCATTTAATGTTTTACCAGCTGCCGCTCTTTTAATTGAACTATGTTCTATATCAAAAGAAAGAGGTTTTATAATATGAAGAAATGCTTTTGTTGCAAAGCAAGTTCTTATTATATTTCCTGTATTTTGTGGTATTTCAGGTTGAAATAAAATTACATTTATCATTTTAGAATTATAATTTATTTTTTTTAAAATAAAAAATGATAAGATTAATTTATATTCTTTTTTAAAAAGTTATAAATTATTTGTAAAGGAAATATATGAATGAAAACTCGTTAGAGTCTCGCGTTAAAATAAAAACAAAAAGCAAAATTTCATTTATTTCTGCAATCTTTGTCGTTATTGGTTCATCTATTGGAGCTGGAATATTTTTTAAATCTAAAGCTGTTTTAGAAGGGGCGGGAGGAAATTTAACTCTTGCTATTATTACTTGAATTTTAGCTGCAGTCGCTATAATTTGTATGGCTTTATCTCTTATAGAAGTAGCAAGTAATGGAAAAGATAATCTTTCAATTATTGGTTGGAATAAAAAGTTTAATAAAAATTTTATTTTTAAATCAGCTAAAAATTTTATGTGTTTATTATACATTCCATTAACTTATTTCTTTATGCCTTTATATTTTTTAGCACAAATGCAGGAAGCAATTGGAGTTTGAACTCATTCAAATAATTCTCCAGAAATTTTTCCCTTCCAATTTGGCTTAGGAAATTTAGATTGAGTAATTTGATCTATTATTTGTATTTTTATTATTTTATATTTTGTAATTATTTGCGGATTGTCATCAAAAGCAGGTTCTATTCAAAATTGAATAATTACTTTATTTAAATTTATTCCATTAATAGCTGTTGTAATAATAGGAATTGTTTATAATAATGAAAATAATTTTGTTCCTATAATTGTAGAAAATAATTCTGTTATAAAAAATACAATGCCACCAACTCTTTCAGCTTTATCTCCTGGTTTTGGAATTTTTATAGCAATAGCAGGAATTTTCTTTGCATATGATGGATTTTATTTTGCATCAGGTCTTCAAAGTGAAATGAAAAATCCTAAAAAAACTCCTATAGCAATTTTTGTAGGTTTATTAATTGTAACTACTATTTATCTTTTAATAGCAATTACAATGTCTTTAAATGGAACTGGTGATTTTAAAACATTTGGAAGTTGATTAAAAAGCAAAGGTTTAGATTGATTATATGGAGTAATAAATATTTTAATAGCTGTAGGAATTTTAGGAATTATAAATGGTTTTTCTATGTGAACTCCTCGTTTTTTAGAAGATCTAATTAGAGAGCACGAATTACCCTTAAAAGAAAAATATAGAAAATTTTTAAATCCTAACAAACCAATTATTGGAGTTATATATACTTTAGTAATATCCATTCCTCTAGTTATTTTATTTATTTTAATAGGAACATTCGGATATATTGATACATTTGGATATGGACCAAATTATGGAAATAAAATGGGGTCTCTTTATAGCTTTGCTGACCTTATGGCCAATTGAACTGCTCTTTTTGCTTTTTCAACTATTATTTTTTCTATATTTGGTTGTCTAAAAAATAGAAAAACTAAACTAATAAAAACAGAGCAAAAAAAATATTTTAAATTTACATCTGTTATGTCTATAATTCTTATTTCTATTCCTTTAATTATTATTATCATAGATCCTTTTTATAATTTAATTATTCTTTTATGAGTAAAGGACGTTACAACAGATCAAATCCTTTCTTCAGTTATGTTAGTAATAACTTTATTTTTATTTTTATTTTTAACAATTACTCCAACAATAATTGAAATGAAAAAAATCAAAAAAGGGATAAAAATAAGTATTAAAGAAAATAATTTTAATTATTTTTAATTAATTTTTATTTAAAAATATACAATATTATTTGATTATGAAGAAAATGAAAGATATTTTAGAAAAAGAAAAGTTTGTTTTTTATTGAAACAAAATAATAAAAGTTTATTTAGTTTTAATTTTTTCTTCTTTATTTTATTCTTTTGGGATTTCCTTTCTTTTACAAAATTCTAAATCTTTACCTACAGGACTTATTGCTATTCCTCAAACACTTTCAATTTTTTTCGATGAATTAAAACCATATGTTCAATTAATTTTTTTAGGGCTTAATGTTCCTTTATTTATTGGATTTTATAAAAAAATAAAATGAAAATTTATGCAAAGAACTATTTTCTTTTTAATTTCTAATGCTCTTTTTGGATTACTTTTTACATTAGTTCAACCTATTTCTTCCTTTTTTAATGAATTCTTTAAAATAGATCAAACAATGGGGGCAAATGGTTTAATTCCAATTAAAGATTCTTGACAAGGTGCTATTTATTGTTTTGTCGCAATTCTTATTTGTGGAACAAGTGCAGCGTTTGCTTGAAAAGAAGGTGGTTCTACTGGTGGAACAGATATTATTTCATATTATTTCTCTATAAAATATAAAAAAGGTGTAGGACTATATTTAACAATTACTTCATTTTTAATATCAACTATATCAATGATTATTTTATCTAATGTTATAGCTGGATCAAATAATGAAGATTTTTCTTTTGTTCAAATAGTTAATTCATATGCATATGTTTTTTTAGTTCCGGCAATTATTAATTTTATTTATCCTAAATATAAAAAAGTAAGAGTAAGAATTAATTCAGAAAGAATAGATGAAATAATTATAAGTTTTCAAAAAACAAAATTTCACTATCCATATCATATTATTAAATATGAATCAGGTTTTAAAGGAACTAAACATAAAGCTATTGAAACAGTAATTCTTTTAATTGAACTTAAAAGTTTTCAAGAAAAAATTAGAAGAGTCGATCCTGAAGCTTGAGTAAGCTCTATTTATGTAAATTCATTAAAGGGTAATTTTGATTATTCTTCAGTTGATTAATTAATTTAATTTTTGTTTATAATTATTATTAATATGCTGAATAAACTTCCTCCAATTGATTATAAATCTTTTTTTGGTAAATCTTTTTTATCTTGACAAGGAAATTCTGCTACTTTTCAACAATCACAATGATTATTTTATTTAATAATTTTTTGTTCTATTTTTAGTTGTTTTATTTGTTTTGTTTATAAAACAAATGTAAGAAATTATTATATTAGTAATACGAAAAAAATAAATATTATTTTTTCAGTTGCAGCATATTTTGTTTTATTTTTATATATTTTTAGAACAATAATTTTAGTTGTCGGAGGTTATCCAAACCTTTGAGAAGTTATCCCATTACAATTTTGCAGATTTTTCGGCTTATTAATGGTCTTTTTTTTCATTTTTAAAAAATATCACTTAATTAAATATATTGCTTTTTTTACAATTTTAGGAGCTATTGCAGGTCTTGTAATTCCTGATTTAGGAAATAGTGAATATTGAACGGAATATGGCGGATTTGAAAATGGATATGATTCATATATTTTTTGGGATTTTTTAATAATTCATAATTATGCGCTTTTAGCTCCTGTAAGTATATTAATAATATTTTCTCCTTCATATACAAAAAATGAAATTTTTTATTCTTTAATTACATTATTAGGTTTTTTTATATTTATTTTTTGTTTAGATTTAGGTCTTTCTTATATAAATGATAGATCATGAAATGCAAATTGATTTTATGTAGCTCCTCCTCATATAAATGGAATAGATGATTTATTAAAACCGTATATAGGTTTTTTTGCTGATTGACCTTTTATTTGATTTACATTTTCCGCAATTGGTTTATTGAGTTATTTTGCAATATTATTCATTTATCTTTATGTCGATGGACTAGAGTTTGTATTTACAACAATCAAAAATTCTCAGAAAAAAATTATATATATAAAGTCTGAAAAAATAGAAATATTAAAAAATTCTAAAATTATAAAATCTTCTTAATTAAAATAATATAATTATTAAATTAGTATTAAAGGAGATATAAATGGAAATAATTACTAAAAAAACAAAAAATACGTTTTTTTTAAAAGGGTTTTTTAAAGAAGATAAAATTAAAAACGCAATAGAACAAAATAATTATATTACTGATTTTATTGATGAAGAAAAATCATATATTTATTTAGGAGAGAAAAAAAATTATTCTAAAAAAATTTTTTTAGATGCAGTTAATAAAATTGTTACATCTAAAACAAGAAATTATGATATTGATGGAATATCATTTTTAAATGAAGAAAAAGGAATAAATAAATGTACTATAATAAGAACATTTATTTTTAAAGATTCATTTTCTAATGGAGAAGATCTTTATACAAGTAAAACAAGCAAAGAAAAGAAAAAATTTGAATTTAAACTTTTTTTAGAAAATATTAAAAAAGAAGAAGAACTAATTAAGAAATCACATATCTTAGCAAAAAATGTAAATTTAGCAAGATCTTTTCAAGCAACTCCACCTAATATTTGTAACTCAGAATGATTAGCAAGCCAAATGGAAAGTAAATTAAAAAAAGTTGGTACTAAAATTTCTTTTAAAATTTTAAATAAAAAACAAATAGAAGCTGAAAAAATGGGATTATTTTTATCAGTTAATCGTGGTTCTGCTTATGAGGCTAGATTAGTAGTAGCTGAATATAAAGGGGATAAAACATCAAAAGAAAAAATTGTTTTAATTGGAAAAGGAATTACTTTCGATTCAGGAGGATATAATCTTAAAGGATCTGCTTTTATTCAAGGAATGAAATATGATATGTCTGGAGCAGCTATTTGTTTTTCCACATTTTTAGCAATAACAGAATTAAATCCTAAAATCAATATTTCTATTGTTCTTCCTTTAACGGATAATAGAATTTCATCAGATGCAAGTCTTCCCGATTCTATTTGAACATCAATGAATGGAAAAACCGTAGAAATAAATAATACAGACGCTGAAGGTAGATTAATTTTAGCTGACGGAATAACATATGCTATTAAAAAATTAAATGCTACAAAATTAATAGATGTAGCTACTTTAACAGGAGCTATAATTATTTCTCTTGGTAAAACATTTACAGGATTATGATCAACTAGTGATTGTGATTGAAATCTTTTAGAAAAATGTGGAATTAAGCATGATGAATTACTTTGAAGAATGCCTTTCCATGATGACTTCCTTTTAAATATTAAAAATTCAAATTTTGCTGATATGAAAAATACGGATTTAACAGGTAAGGGTGGTTCAATTTCTGCTGCTATGTTTTTAAAAGAATTTACAGAGAATGTTCCATACATTCATTTTGATATAGCAGGAACTGCAGGAGATGGTGATAATCCTACTGGTGTTTTAGTTAAAACATTAACTGAATATTTAATTAAAAAAGCTGAGGGAAATAAAAATGAAGATACTTGCTCAATTAAATAAAATTGATACTAATTCCTTTTATGAATTAATCCCTTTTACTTCTACTGAAAAAATTAATAAAAACCTTTCAACAAATAAAGAACAATATAATTATTTTTTAAAAGAAAAAAAAGTATATCTTTTTTTAAATGAAAACAAAGATTATGATTTAAATTGTATTAAAAGCTTTTTTGAAAATGTTTTACAATCAAATACAAAAAATTTTTATATTAATATTAAAAATTTAATAACTAAAAAAAATACTGAAA
>JBOFZK010000050.1:0-68275 GCA_051655145.1 Metamycoplasmataceae bacterium | reverse complement strand
AATTAGAACATTGTCATAAAATTCTAAAATATCATCTATTTGGACTTCATTAAATGATAATATGTGTGTTCCAAATTCTTTCCCTTTTACTACTTCTTTAATATTATTTTTCCCATGTTGTAATGAATCTATTTTTCCTTCAGTGATTACTTTATTATTTCTATAAACAATTACTTTAGAATTTGATTTAATATATCCATCTGTCGCAAGGCAACCTGCAATGTTTCCAACTTTAGAGTAAAAAAATATTTTTTGAACAAGAGCTTTACCAGATAAAACTTCTTTATATTTTGGCCCAATTTCTTTTTTAATAATTTTTTCTATATCTTCAATAATTTCATAAATTATATTTTTATTTTCAATTCTAATTTTTTGTTCTCTAGCATCTTTAATTAAATTTTGATCAGTTTTTAAATTAAATGTATAAATTATTGAATTTGTAGTTTTTGCAAGTAATAAATCCGATTTAGTTGGAACCCCTACAGAAGAGTGAATTATTGTAATAGTAATTTCATCTGATGATAATTTTAAAATAGAATACTTTAAAGCATCTAATGTTCCTTGAACATCGGTTTTTAAAATAATATTTATTTTTCTTAAATTCTCATCATTATTTCTTAATGAATTTAATTGATTTATGCTATTTGTTTTATCAATAAATGCTTTTTTATTAGCAAGTTCTTTAGCAAATTTTTCATCTTCAAAACAAAAGAATTTATCTCCTGCATTTGAAGAGTAATTTATTCCAGTAATTAAAACAGGGGTTCCTGGAGTAGCTGAATCAATATCTTCAAAATTAATATTTTGTAATGTTCTTATTTTTCCATAGTTAGAACCAGCAACAATAAAATCTCTTTTATATAAAGTTCCATTTTGAACAATTAATGTATCAATAACACCTTTACCTTTATCTATTTTTGATTCCAAAACAATTCCTAAAGCATTTCTATTAAAATTAGCTTTTAAATCTAACATCTCAGCTTCAACAGCTATTGCTTCTAATAGTTTTTCAATACCATCTCCTGTCATTCCAGAACCAAAAATGAATTGATTATTTCCCCCTCATTCTTCAGTTAAAATATCATGTTTAGATAATTCTGCTTTTACTTTTTCAGGATCAACACCTTGTTTATCCATTTTATTAATAAAAACAATAATAGGTGCTTTAGCTACTTTCGCATGATTAATTGCTTCAATAGTTTGTGGTTTTACTCCATCATCAGCTGCAACAACTAAAACAACAATGTCTGTTAATTTAGCACCTCTTGATCTCATATCTGTAAACGCTTCATGTCCAGGTGTATCTAAAAATGTTATTATTGTATCTTTATGTTTTACTTGGTAAGCTCCAGTATGCTGAGTTATTCCGCCTTTTTCTGATTTAGTTATATTTGATTTTCTTATAAAATCAATTAAAGTTGTTTTCCCGTGATCGACGTGCCCCATTATAGTAATGATTGGTGGTCTTTTTTGTAAGTCTTCTTTAGGATCATTAATAATAATGTGTTCCATAAAATTTGATTCATTAAGTTCTAATTTTTTTTGAAAATCGAAATCATTTTCAAAACAAAGTTCTGCAATTTCTTCTTCAGATAAAATACTATTTAAGTTATACATTTTTTTATTTTTAAAAAAATTCATAATAATTGTATTTGCATTAAGTTTTGTTGATGCACAAAATTCACTAATAGACATAGGTCCTGTAAAAATAAAAACACCATCAACTAATTCGGTTTGAACTTTTTTTAATTGATTTTTGATTTCGTCTTCATTATTTTTATTTTTAGTTATTTTTTTTATAGACATTCATTCACCTCCTCAATTAGTTTTTTATAAATTGCTAATTCAATTTTTTGTTTAAAAGAACGATTAAGTATTCTTTTATTTAAGGCTTCTATAATAATGTTTTTATCATTTATCATATAGGCACCTTTGCCCTTTATTTCGTTTTTAAAATCAAGGTAAAATTCATTTGATTTTGTTTTTACAAATCTTACCAGTTTTTCTTTTGGCAAAATTTGGTTGGTAATAATACATTTTCTATTATTTATTATCTTCATCTTCTTTTTCAAATTCTGAAAAATCTATATCGTCAAAATCCATTCCTTCTAAAAGATCTTTATCATAAGTAAAATTATCTTTTATTTTATTCATTTCTTTTTGAGAATATTCATGGGTATCTTGATTTTCTTTTTCTTTAAAATTATTTGTTTTAATTTCTTGAGCTTTAGGTAAATTAAAATCCATATTTGATTCAAATTTAAAATCAGATTTAAAATTATTTATTTCATCTTGATATTCGGCAATTTCTTTTTCATAATCTTCAAAATCTATTTTATTAAATCATGAATTTGCTTTTTTATTAGGTGTTTGTAAATTTGGTTTTCTATTTACTCTTCCTTCTTGTTTTTCAATTATATTTAATTCATTAACGTTATCAATATTCCCATTTCAAAGGATTTCAATTTTATTTTCAACAGCTTCACTATATGAACAAATATCAATATTGAATTTTGTTAATTCAACAGCTAATTTAACATTTAATCCTTTTTTACCAATTGCAAGTGTTGAATGTCTATCAGGAACAACTACTAAATAATCTTCGTTTTTAGTTCTTTTATTAACACTTGCTACTCTTGCAGGAGATAGCGAATTTGCAATATATTGTTCATTTATTTCACTAAATAAAACAATATCAAATTTTTCTCCTCCAAGTTTTTCAGATATAGCATTTATTCTTGATCCTTTAGGTCCGATAACACATCCTAAAATATCTAATTGACCAATATATTCAGGACTTTGTTTAAATGAAATTTTTGAATGAATACCAGGTATTCTAGAAATTGAAACTACTTCAATAAATCCTGAACCGATTTCCGGAATTTCTATTGAAAATAATTCTAATAATCTTTTTGTAGATGAATTTGAAACTAAAATTTGAGAATAGTTATATTTTTTTTCAGGAATTTCTAATACTTCTTCAATTATAAATTTAGTAATAGATCCCTCAATAGGGATTGCTTCATTTCAATATTTCATTGGAAGGAAACATTCAACTCCATCTTCTAAAATAAATCTTGCTCCATTTGTTTCTCTTGAAACAAATTTTGCAACTACATCTTGATTAATTTTGCTACTGTATTCTTTATAAATTTTTTCTCTTTGATTTTTACTTATTTCTAATTTAAATGCTGATTGAATTAATGTGTTAATTTTAGGAGTAAAATCTTCATTAAAAACTTCCTCTGCTATAGTATCACCTATTTTAGCATTAGGATTTATTTCTTTTGCTTTTGAAAATGGAATAGAATAAATTGATGTTAATTTATCTCCTTCATATTCTTCTTTAAATTCTTCATCAGAAATAATAAGTTTTTTTGTATTAATAATTTTAATAATGTTTTTTTCTGTATTTTGAAGTTCAATTTCCGCATCGGAATCAATTTCTTTATTGATAACATAAGAAATTGCCTTTAATAACAAACCATTTAATGTATCAACACTAATATTATTTTTAGCTTCGATATGTTTAAATATTTCATTTAGTTCTTTAATTTTTCAATTATTATTTGCCATTTTTTACCTTAATACTTTCTTTTACATATAAAATATGTTTTTTATAAAATTCTTTTTTTGTAATTAAACCTTTTTTATTGATTTTTAATTTTAATTTTTCTGAATCAAATTCTAATAATTCTCCTTCAAAAGATAAAGAGTTAAAAATATTTTCCCTTAATCCTATAAAAATATTTTTACCAATTACTTTTGATAATTCTTCTCAAGGAATTTCTTTTTCAATTCCTGGAGAAAATACATTTAAAAAATAGTTTTCATTTGAAAAATCAATTTCATCTAAAACAGATGAAATTATTTTTGTTTTTTTAACTATTTCTTCAAGTGATGTATCTTCTATTTCTATATCTAAAAATAAAAGATTATCTCTTGTTTCAAATGATATTTTATTAACCTTGAATTCTAGTTTTTCTATTAATTTTTTAAACAAAATAAAGCCTTTAGTGTCTATTTAAAAAAAAAATTGCTTTACGCAATTAAATTTATTTAATAGACCCTATTATTATATAACATAATTTAACTAATTTAATTTTTCTCTTTTTTTATAAATTCTTCTATTGTATTAAGAAAATTTTTAGCTATTGAATAATCCATTTTCTTTGTTCCTATTATAGAAATATCACGAATTTTATTATCAATTGTAATTCTTTTTGAGATTAAAGAAATATTGTTAGTATCAGAAATTGATATTTTAATTTGTTCATCTTCAGAAACAAAATCTTCCATCATTTCTCAAATTGATTTATTTTCTATTATATTAATAATTTCAGTTATTTTTTCTCTTTCAATTTGTTTATCTTCAATAATATAATTTTCACCAAATACTTTGTTTTTTTGTTTTTTTTCAAAATAAAAAACATTATTAACAAAAGCCTCTATTAGTTCATCATAATTACTAATTTCTTTTTTTAAAATTGGCGATAAAAATTCTAATTTTTTTCTTATTTCAATAATAAGAGAATCAATTAATCTTTCTTGGAAAATTCTAACAGCTATTCTTAAATCTTCCATTTTAACTGTTTTAGTTAATAATATGGTTTTATTTATAATTCTTCCAATAGAAGTTATTAAAACAATAATAACTTCATTTTTATTTATTTTAGTAAGTGTAATGCTTTTTAAAACTTCTGTTTCATTTGCGTTTTTATTAGATGTAACAAGAGTTAAACCACTTATATCTGAAATTAATTTAGCGGCTTCATCAATTGTATCTTCAATATTCATTCTTCTTTTTGAAAAAATATCTTTTATTTTGAAATACAATTTATCATCTAAATTATTATTAAAATGTTCTGTATAAAACTTTAATCCATCAATTGTTGGTATTCTTCCAGAAGATGAATGAGTTTTTTCTATGAAATTTTTTTTTTCTAAAGAAGCCATAACATTTCTAATTGTCGCTGATGAAAGAGATAAATTATATTTTTGAATTAAGTTTGTTGAACCTAAAGGAAGGCCATTTTCAATATAAGAAAAAACTATTAATTTAAAAATTTTTTTTTCTCTTTCTGTTAATGGTTTCATTAATTAATTTCACCTTTCTTCTGAAAATCTATCATTAGTAAATAATATATTATTTTTATTTAATGTTAATGAACGATCAAAAAAGTTTCTATATGATGAAGTTGGTCTATATGTTTCTAAATTTATATTATTTTTAATTTGAACAAGCTCATTTTTATCTCTTATATTATTTTTATTTCTATCTAATCAAAAATAAAGTGGTTTATTTCTAATTTTATTTATATCTATATATTCGCTAATTGTATATGGCTTATAATTTTGTGGCACTACTCTTGTTGTTCCAAATGGATTTATTTTTGTACTTGGAATTGAATAATTATAATTAGGTTTATTTATTTCTATTTTTTCAAAAACATTTATTTCATTATCAGTATTATTTTGAGAATCTCCGTCATTATCAATAAGAATTGAATTTAAATTTTCATAATCTTTTGTATCAACAAAACCAGTAAATTTAATTAAATTAAAATTTGCTTTTGAAACTGGATCAATAATTAATGATCCATTAGGTCTAAGTTTACTTTGAAGATTGTTTTTAATAAAAATTTGACTAATATTTGAACCTACACCATAAATTGAATTTAATAATGAATTAAACTCATTAAAAACAGGAGCTACATTTTCTTTTGTTTTATCTGTAAATACTGCTTGACCACCATAAACTGTATCTAAAGAATAAAGATAGTTTGATTGATTTCAAGAAGCTTTTGCTGTTTCTATAGTTGAGCCATCTACTCTAAAACTTCTATTTCTCATTAATTCAATTGAAAAAGCATTAGGTACTCAATAATTTTTTCCTATAAAACCATATCAAGGATAAGAAGAATTATTATGAGAATCAACTTGATAAAATGCTTCAGTTATTTTTCTTGTAAATAATTCTGAAAATGAATATAAATATAATATGTCATTTTTATCTATATAGTTATTAGTTGCTCCATATTGAAATCTAACATTTTCTGGAATATTATTTAAATTATAACCTGGAATATTTGCTCCATAAAAAAGATCTTTAGGTGACGAAATATTTGAGATTGTTCCTGGATTTATAAGTTTTCTTTCATCATTATAATGAAAAATATTTTTTCATTCTTCTATGAATTTTGTAGAAATAAATTTATTATTAACTAGTTTAGTTGCGTTTTTATCATTTGATTTAACATTATTTAAATAAAATGCCTCAAAATGATGAAAATATTCATGAAATAAAGTTGGAAAAACAAGATTAACTTTATCTACTATTGGATAATTTGCTGCATCAGGAAGATATTGGTTAATATTTAAATCCATTTCTTTTGTTAGAGGAATATATTGACCTGAAACATTATTACCAAGAACACCAGTTCTATTAATATAAATAACTTGTAGATCTTCAACTTCTGGACCGAATAATAAATCTTTTTTAATTCTTTCACTTAATGCTTTAATTCCATCTTGTCCAAAGAAATAAATAGGTTCTTTAGTATCTTTATCATATAAAGTTGTATATTCAATTATTTTAATAGGATTATTAATATCTTTTGGTAATTCTATTTTTTGTTCGTTTGCATTAAAAGTATTATCTTTAATTTCGTTTTGAGTTTGAATTATATACTTTGTTAAATAAAAAACTCCTGTACCTATTCCTACCCCACAAAAAATAAAAAAAATTACATTAAGAAAGTTTCATAATTTTGAGCCTTTTAATTTCATTTCATTAAAATTATAACAATTTAATAGATAAGAAATTTAAAATTTGTTTTTTAAGATTTCAATAACTTCTTTTTCGTTTTCTGAATTTAATACTTTATCTAAAATAGGAGTAATTTCTTTTCTTGAAAGTCTACTAATTAATTCTCTTGCTTTTAAAATAGAAGAAGAAGCCATTGAAAATTCATCTAATCCCATTGCAAATAATAAAGGGATTACACTAATATCTCCAGCCATTTCTCCACACATACCTACTCATTTACCAGCTTTATGTGCACCATCGATTGTCATTTTTATAAGTCTTAATATAGCTGGATTAAGTGGTTGATATAAATAAGAAACTTTTTCATTCATTCTATCAGAAGCCATTGAGTATTGCATTAAATCATTTGTTCCTATTGAAACAAAATCAGCATATTTACAAATTATGTCACAAGTAACTGCTAAAGAAGGAATTTCAACCATTGTTCCTACTTGAATATCATTTGATACATTTTTATGTTCTTTTTTAACTTCAAGATAAACTCTATCAAAAATTGCTTTAGCTTGTTTAAATTCATCAACAGTTGCAATCATTGGAAACATAATTCCTAATTTACCAAATTCTGAAGCTCTTATTAATGCTCTTAATTGAGTTTCAAAAATATCAACTTTATCAAGACATAAACGAATTGCTCTATATCCTAAAAATGGATTCATTTCTTCTGGAAATTTAAAATATTTAAGAGTTTTATCTCCACCAATATCTAATGTTCTAATAATTACTAATTTTTTATTGTTTCTTTTGATTACTTCAGAATATGCTTTAAATTGTTCTTCTTCTGTAGGTCAATTTTCATTATCCATATACAAAAATTCTGAACGGAATAAACCAATTGAATCTGCTCCAGATTCAATTACTCCTTCCATATCTTTCGGAGAACCTATATTTGCTGAAATATCAATTTGAATTCCGTCTTTAGAAATTGATTTTTTATCTTTAAAAGTTTTTAAATATTCTTTTTCTTTAGCTTTTTTAATAGCTTCATTTTTATAATTTTCAATAACTTCCTTTGAGGGATTAATAAAAACTTCTCCAGTTTCTCCATTAATTGCTAAAATATCACCAGTTTTAACCATTTTAGTAATATCTTTTAATCCTAAAACGGCAGGTATTTCAAGAGATCTTGCCATAATTGCTGAATGAGAAGTTTTCCCGCCAATATCTGTTACAAATCCTTTTACAAAATTTTTATTTAATTGAGATGTTTCAGAAGGAGTTAGATCATATGCCACTATAATAACGTCTTCATTAATAGTAGTTAAATCAACAGGTTTAATATCAAAAAGAGCATATATTATTCTTTTAGCTACGTCTTTAATATCTCCAGATCTTTCTTTCATGTATTCATCATCCATTTGAGAAAACATTTCTATATATTTTTTTGTAATAGAATTAACTGCATAATCAGAATTTACTTTTTCTAATCTTATTAAAGATTCTATTTCTTCCATCATCATTGGATCAGAAGCTACTTGAATATGAGCATCAAAAATCATCGCGTGTTCTAAACCTATATTTTTAATAGATTTTTCTTTTAAATTTTCAATTTGAGAAACACAAATATTAATTGCTTTTTTTAATTTTAAAACTTCTGCTTCAACATCATTAATACTTTTTTTAACAATATTAATTTCTGGTTCATTTAACTCAAAAACTTTAGCTATAACTATTCCGTTAGATGCTCCAATACCACTTAATTTCAATTTAATGCCTTTTCTAAAATAATTGTTAAATTAATTTATTTGCTTTCATTTCGTTTTTAATTACTTCAATTGCTTCTTCTTCATCAGCACCTGAAGCTTCAATTGTAAATTCATGCCCTGTTTTAATTCCAAGAGCCATAATATTCATTATTGATTTTAAATTTCCTTCTCTTCCATTTGACTTAATTTTAATGTCTGAGACAAATTTAGAAGCTGCTTGCACGGTGATAGATGCTGGTCTAGCATGTAAACCTACTGGATCAATTATTTTTGCTGTAAATTTTTTCATTTCTTCCTCTTTAATAGATATTTTATTTTGTAATTATATAATATTACAATAATTTTATTTTAAAAATATGATTAATCCTTTTTGAATTTTTTAAATATTGGGTATTTTTCTTGAAATGATGGTGGTTTTGGAATTATTTCAAAATTTGTAATATTTGAAATAATTTTATGGCTTCCATAATTATTTTTAAAATATTTTTCTATTTCTAAAATTATTAAAGGAATTAAACCAAATGAAAATCCTATTACAAATAATTCTCAACTAAGCATATCATTAACTGTTGAATTATTAAAAATTATTTTATTAAGTTGATCAATACTTAAATTTGTATTTTTAATTAGTTCATCACTAATAATTGGTCTTTCTCCAAATAATGAAGCAACTGGAGGAATAAGTGTTGAAATTAAAATAATTGCAAATGATACAAAACAAGCTAAATAAACTCATTTATTTTCTGCTCATTTTGTTTTAAAAATTGAAATTTTTGAAGACATTGAAATTGATTTTAATATCCCTCCAATTGTTAAACAAATAAAAGCGGCAATGTTCCCATAGAAAAATCTTAACATCGGAACTCCAGCTTCAATTGCTACAAACACTCCTAAAGTAAAAGCTAAAATTGTAAGTAGTCCATTGATTATTCCTGTAACAAAAATTTTAATAATTAATTTATCAGCAAATATTGATTCGTATTTACTTCTTGGTCTTCTATTCATTAAAGAAGAAGTATTCTCTTGAATACCTAGAGCAACGCCGGGGAGCGTCTCTATCACTATATTATTAATTAATATTTGAATAGTTGTTAATGTAGTTTGGAATTTAATATCTAAATTTATTATATTAGCTTGTTCTAATGTTATATTAACACCATTAAATGTTGATTCATGTAAATAACCTCAATTACCTATTTCAAAAACAAAATAGAAAATTATCATCCCGACAACTATTGAAATTATTCCAGCTATATTTGATGATAAAAGGAATTTAACTATATTCCTAATACTTTCATAAATACTTCTTCCTGATTTAACTGATTCAATAATTGTTGAAAAATTATCATCAGTTAAAATCATATCAGCTGCACCCTTAGAAACGTCTGTTCCGGTTATTCCCATTGCACAACCTATATCAGCAGCTTTTAATGCCGGAGCATCATTAACACCATCTCCAGTCATAGCTACAACTTGATTATTTGCTTGTCAAGCTTTTACTATTCTTAGTTTATCTTCAGGAGAAACTCTTGCATAAACCGAATAATCATTAATATGTTCTGTTAAATATTCATCTGAAAGTAAATTTAATTCTGTTCCTGTTATTGATTTTTGAACTTCTGGATTAGTTATAATTCCTAATTCCATAGCGATGGCAACAGCTGTATTTAAATGATCTCCTGTTATCATAACTGGTTTAATTCCTGCACTAATACATTCTTTAATAGATAATTTAACTTCTTCACGTGGAGGATCAATCATTCCAATTAGACCAATGAATTCTAAATTGTTTTCAATTTCTTCTATATCTAAATTATTTATATCTAAATTATTTTTATCTATTTTTTTAATTCCAACACCAAGAACTCTAATTGCTTTATTACTTCAACTATTATTAATTTTTTTAATTTCAGTATCATTATCAATATTTTTACATTTACTAAAAATTACATCAGGCGCACCTTTTACAATAACATAAAATTCATCTTGAATTTGATTAATAGAAGTCATTAATTTTCTATTAGAATCAAAAGGAATTGTTGTTATTCTTGGAAATTCTTTATCTCATTGAATTGGTGAAAATTTATTTTTTAAAGCTAATTCTAAAATACAAAGTTCAGTTGGATCACCAACAGGAGTTTCTTCTAAATTATTTTCATCAATAGAAGCATCTGTACATAAAACAGCATATTTAAGTAAATCAATTTGTTCTTTAGAAAGTTTCATTAAACTTTGTTTTTCTACATAATTATTTTTAAATGCTCATAAATTAGTAATAGTCATTTTATTCATTGTAAGTGTTCCTGTTTTATCTGAACAAATAACACTTGTAGATCCTAATGTTTCTACTGCTGGCAATTTCTTAATAATTGCATTTTTACGAGACATCTTTTTAACACCAATAGATAAAATTATATTAACGACAGCATTTAATCCTTCAGGAATAGCAGCGGCTGCTAAAGAAATAGCTAAAATAAGTGATGGTTGAACAGCTTTAAACCCTGTATTTACAACATTTTCTATTACAAATAAAGAAAAGAAGAAAGTTAAAATTGTTATTACTATTCCGACAATACCTAAATATTTACTTAAATTATGTAATTTATATTGTAATGGAGTTTTTGTTTTATTTTTATCATCAGAAATTAATTTAGCTACTTTCCCTATTTCTGTATTATTCCCTATTGAAACAACTATAGAAACACCTCTACCATTTATTACGTTTGTTCCTGAAAAGATTTTATTTTTTTGATCTCCTAAAGGAATATCTCCTTCAGTTTGTTCAAGATTTTTATCAATAGCATTTGATTCACCGGTTAAAATAGATTCAATAACTTGAAGATTATTTACTTCTAAAAGCATAGCATCTGCTTGAATAGTATCTCCTGCTTCTACAATTAAAATATCTCCGATAGTTATTTCATTGGAGTTTATTAATGTAATTATCCCGTTTCTAATGACCTTTGCATTACTTGAAGCCATTTTTTCAAGTTCTTCAATTGCATTATTTGATTTTATCTCTTGAATAGAGCCGAATAATGAGTTAATAAAAACTATAGACAGAAGAATTGCTGTTTGAGTATATTGAAGAACTACATCTTCCCCTCTTGTTTGTTGATAAATAGAAAGTCCTAGGGATAAAATTCCAGCTACCAATAATAAAAGAGACATTAATTCTGTAAGTTGTCTTAAAAATAAAACAATAAAAGAAACTTGTTTGTCTTTTTTTATTGAATTTAAGCCAAAAAGTTTTTGCCTTTTTTCAACTTCTTCTGAAGTTAATCCTTGGTCTATTTTAGTTTTTAAATATTCTTCCTTCTCGGAAGGATATTCGTCTGAATTGTTATTTTTATTTTTGTTCATAATACCTTAATGAATTTAATTATTTAATAATAATTATATCATATTTTATTTTTAAAAAAAGCAAAAAAAATGGGGCAGACAACGGGGTTCGAACCCGCGCATGACGGTACCACAAACCGCTGTGTTAACCACTTCACCATGTCTACCATAATTTATTACAATTACTCAAAAAATTATATATCATTTTAAAAATTTTTTTTTATAATAAAAACTTCTTTTTTAGTTATTGTGATATATTTAAAATATCAACAACAAGGAGGACTAACATATGGAAAAAGATGTTTTATTATTAAATGACCAAATTATTACTGATGAATTTTATTATGATTCTTTTGATTTATCAAAAGGAGAGGGGTTACACCCAGATTGACTTGCAGGATTAAAAAAAGTTTTTGATGCTAAAGACGAAAAATGTAATGATTTTCAAAATATTATTACAACTCTTACAGATGATCAAATAAGAATGTTAACTTTATTAGATACTGTTATGGACGAAAATGCTCCAAACAATAATTTAGTTGCAATTTTTACTAACTTTTCATTTAATGAAAATGGAGAAAAAAATCTTATTGAGCAAGTAGCAGTTATATATCAATTTACAGAAAATATATATATGGTAGCAAGATTCGCAAATTATACACTAACAAATTTTGCTAAAAATTATGATTTATCAAAACTAGATTTTGATGAATAAAAAATTAAAATTATAAAGGAGAAAAAAATGAATGATTTTAGAAATTTTGCTGAAGGATTAAATTCTTTAACAAATACAGGAATAAAAGTTGGTGGAGCAATTTTTGCTGGTACAGCTGGTGCTAAATTTTTGAAAAAGAAAGGTAGAGCCGCTGATGCTATTGAACAAGATCAAATTGAACTTAAAAAGTTAGAAATTGAAGTACAAAAAGCTAAATTAGAAGCTGAAAAACATAATATTCAACAACAATACCAACAACCACAACAATATTTTTTTGAAGCTAAAGAACCTATCAATGTTCAACCAAATTTACCAGAACAAACTTCTTTAAATTCACAAGAAAAATTGATTAAAACTTATGAGCTTTTAAAAGCTGGTGTAATTACTGAAGAAGAATACGCAGCCATTAAAAAACAAGTATTAGGACTATAATTCCACTTTAAAATTTATAATAAAAAACGTTTAAATCAAAAAGATCTAAACGTTTTTTTATTTAGTTAATAAATAATTTATTAACTATTACAGAATTTTAGTTTTGGAGGTGTTCCTTCTGCATTAGAAACAACTGCATCTATTTGAACTAGAGCATTTTTTTCTATATTAGAAACTTCTACTATTCTTCCAGCTGGTAATGTTTTAGGGAAGAATTTTTTAAGAGTTTTTGAAACTAAATCAATATTTTTTATATCTTTAACAAAAATATTTAATTTAACAACGTCTTCCATTTTATGATTAATGCTTTCTAAAATAGTTTTAATATTTTCTAAACATTTTGTAGTTTGTTTTTCAAAATCATCTGATACTAATTCATTTGTTTTAGCATCGATAGGTAATTGCATAGAAATATTATTGTAGTGAGAAAAAGCTACTGTTTGTGTTGAATGACATTTTTGTGGCGCTTTTGGTGTATTGTTTGCATATATAACAATTCCATGACGGTCTTCAACTGCTTGTGGAGGAGTTCCATCACCATGAGAAACAACAACTTCAACTTGAACTAATGCTCCTCTTACAATATCAGCTACTTCAATAACTGATAAAGCAGGGAAATAATTAGCTGCTCTAGCTATTGCTGAATCAGGGAAGAATTTTTTATATTCTTGTTTAATTATTTCTCTATCTTTAATATTTTTTACGAATATATTTACTTTAACAATATCATCAAATGGTACATCAATGCTTTCTAGGATAGTTTTAATATTTCTTAAACATTGATTTAATTGTTCAGAAATTCCACCCTTAACAATTTCATTAGTTTTTGGATCAACTGGTAATTGAGCTGAAATGTTATTGTAATGTGAAAAAGCTACTGATTGAGATTGTGAACAACATTTTGGAACTTTATCAGTATTTTTTACAACTTTAATTAAATCTCCTGCTTGTGGAGCATTTGGAATTGTTCCTTCTCCACATGTTATAACTGCTTCAATTTGTACTAAAGCATTCATTGGAATGTTTTTTACAATTATTGTAGTTAAGGTTGGTAAATAAGATTTAAAAAAGGTTTTAAGTACTTCTTTAACAGGTTCAACATCATTTACGCTTTTAGTGATTATTGTTAATCTAACAACATCATCCATAACATGATTTATTCCTTTTATAACTGCTTCAATATTTTTAAAACATTGAGTAGCTTGCTCCTTAATACCTCCAGATACCAATTTATTTGTTGCTACATCAACTGGTAGTTGTGCTGAAAGGTGATTATAATGGGAAAAAGCAACTGTATGTGAGAAATCACAAACACTTACTGGAGCATTTTTTACGTTTCTTGCAAGAACTGCATTTAATTTATTCATATTTTTTAACTTCCTTAAAATTTGTTTTAATAAACATATAAATTATAATGTTTTATTTAGTACAAATTTCAAAAAAGTATTAATTTATAAATTAATAAGGAAAAAAATTAAATTAATAAAATATTTTTTAAAATTTCTTCTCATTTTAATATAAAACAAAAAAATAATTTTAATCAATAATTAGATAAATCAAATATAAATTCTGCAAAAATAAGATAAAATTAAAATATATTTTACTAATAGGAGAAATATGAAAAAACTAATTAAGGTTATTGACAAAAAAAATTGGTTTATTATATTTTTTGCTTTATTATCAATAATTTTTCAATCAATTTGTAATATTCTTCAAGCTCAATTTATAGGAGAAATTATTAGTTCTTCAAGGGTGGGAATAGATAATATATTAGTAATAAAAATTGTTGTTACTTTATTTGGAAGTGTAATTTTTGGAATATTGGGTGTTTTTTTAGCAACAACGGCTGCAAGTAATTATGTTTATAGTTTAAGGAAAACAACTTTTGCTAAAATTCAAACTTTTTCATATCAAGATATTGATAGTTTTTCAACTTCTTCTCTTGTAACGAGAATGACAAATGATATGCAAATTATTTTTACTGGTCTTTATTTTATCTTTAGTTTTTTAGTTAGAGGATTTACTATGTTTGTTTTTGGTATTTCATATTCTACTTCGGTTTCAGGTTCACAATATTCACTAATTTATGCTGTTTTAATTCCTTTATTTTTAATTGTTATTTTAGTTATAGGTAAATTTTCATATCCATTTTTTATGAAAACACAAAAAAATGTAGATGCTGTTAATCGTCAATCAAGAGAAACTGTTTTAGGAATAAGAGTTATTAAATCATTCAATCTTGAAGATGAACAAAAAGGTATTTTTAATGAAAAAAGTGAAAATTTAATGACTTCTTCAACTAGGGCATTTGTATATTCAGGTCTTTTAAGTCCAATAATTCAATTTCTAGTAAATGTTTCTGTTATAGTTGTTTTAATAATTGCAGGAGCAAATATTTCTTCTGGAACTTTAGGAGATGTTATTTCCTTTATTTTAGTTTTACAAAGAGTTTTATTTGGATTAATAATTACTATTATTGCTTTTTTCCAAATTTTTTCAACAATCCCATCTTTTAGAAGATCTTATGAAATATTAAAATGAGAACCATCTGTTAAATATAATAATGATTCAAAAGCAGAAATAAGCGAAGGAGAAATTGAATTCAAAAATGTTTATTATTCTTTTAGCGAAAAAGCAGAACCTCTTTTAAAAAATATAAATATTAAAATTAATTCAAAAGAAAAAATTGGAGTAATAGGTAAAACAGGATCAGGAAAATCTACTTTAGTTGGTTTAATGTCAAGACTTTATGATGTAACTAATGGAGAAATACTTATTGATGGTGTTAATATTAAAAATTTTTCTTTTAATGAAATAAATAAAAATATTGCTATGGCCTTTCAAGATGTTATTCTTTTTTCAGGAACAATAGAATACAATATAGCTATGGGTATTAAAGATAATTTAAGTCCAGGTGAAAGAGAAAAAGCTATTATAGAATCAGCTAAAGCTGCTGAAGCATGAGAATTTATTCAATCTAAAGATGATAAATTAAATTATTATATTGAACAAAGAGGAAAAAATTTATCAGGTGGACAAAAACAAAGAATTTCAATAGCAAGAACCTTAGCAAAAAAATCACCTATTACTATTTTTGATGATTCAACATCAGCACTTGATAATGTTACTGAAAAGAAAGTTAGAAACAATATGAAAAAGAAATTTAATGCAACTACAATAATAGTAGCTCAAAGAATCTCTTCGATTGAAGATATGGATAAAATTATTGTTTTAGATAATGGTGAAATTGTTGGATTTGATACTCATGATAATTTAATTATGAAAAATGGAATTTATAGAGATATTGCTCTTTCTCAATGAGGAGAAACAAAATTTAAAGAAGTTACAGAAAACATTATTAAAAATTAAGGAAAGAAGGTTAATGATGAGTAATTTTTGAGATGGTAGTTTTTTAAGTCAATTAAAAAAAACAAATGAAAGTTTAAGTAATATTGATAAAGCACTAAATGGTATTTTAGAAGAGTTAAAAAAGATAAACGATAGATCAGAAGAAAATAATAAAAAATAAATGTTAAGCGATAAAGATATAAAGAGATTAATTCCTGATATTGATTTTATAAATCATAAAAAAATTTTTGAAACATGAAGTATTACAAGATACATAAAATTAATTGAAAATGCAAAAGAAAAAGGAATTTATTTTAATGATTTTGATTCTGTTAATAATTTTTTTATAGAAGACATAAGACTTAAAAGAAAACTTTTAAAATATTTATTTTATATAGAAAATAAATTGGGTGCTGAATTAGTATCTTATTTAATAGTTATAAAAGATGAAATAAAAAATATAATGGAAGAAAATGAATTTATACAAATTCCTAATAACTATAATGATAAGTTAGAAAAGTTTAGTAAAAGCTTAAGAAATTTTGAATTTGATGAGCTTTATGAACTACCTGATAAGTTATCCTTTCCCAAAAAAATTAAGTTAATGAAGCTTCTTAATTTTTATTTTAAAAATGGAAAATTAGAAAATAAATTTTGAACTGTTTTTACTAATGTTGATTTATTTAAATTTACAGAATTAAGAAATAAAATTGTTCATCATGATTTTATAATTCTGGAGCAAAATGAAATAAATGAATTTATTAAAAAAATTGGTTTATATATTGATGATGAATATAAAAATGAATATAATGAAACCGTAAATGAAATAAATAATGTTTGAAACAAACTTAAACTAAATATTTAATTTATTCAAGGGGCAAATAAAACCATACATAAACCAATATTTGTAATTATTAAAAATATAGGGTTTGTTTTATATTTTCTAATAAGAATAAAATCAGAAGGAACTGAAATAATTGATCAAGCAAGTAAAACTCAATATCTCCACTCTTTAAAAAAAGAATGATATTTAAAATAAAAATATTTATCCATATTATTAAATTCACTTCCTAAATCATTAAAACCGATAAAAGGAATAACTAAACTCACTAACAAATAAAGAGCTACTGATATTAATATTCCCGCTAATATAGGTCTCATTATTTTTAAAAAAGAAATCATAAATGTTGTTTTTTTAATTTTATTATATTTTTTCATAACAATTGTCATTATAAAAATAGGAACTAATGAAAAAACAAAATATGTTCCAAACATTAATAGATAACCTCACCAATATCCTTGAGCTGCTAAATATCCAGACGCTAAAGCAATTTTAAGCCCGAAAACTCCTGGTGTTGCATTTGTAATTGATAAAAGATTTTCTCATGTATTTATATCAATACCTAGTATATTAACTAAAAGGATTTTAAAATAAGGAATAAAAACTTGTGCTCCACCAAAAACAACAATAGATATAATAAAACAACCTAGTAAAACAAGAAAAATCGATAAAATTAAACCTAGCATTTATTATCATCCTCATTTTTTGTTTTTCTTTTTTTAAAAAAATTAAAAATTAAAAGACAAATAACAAAAAATATAATTATAAAAATTGGAATATTTCAAGGAACAGGAACAAATAAAGAAAATGATAATGTAATCGTAAAAATAAGCCAATGAATAGTTACAGGAATGCCGTTTTTTTTGGTTTTTATATATCTAATAGTTAAATTAAGGATTAGAGCAATAATTATCGGAATAACTGCTACATAAATTATATTTAAATATCTTTCTGGAATAAAGTTAATTCCTATAATAAAAAAGAAAAGGAAAAAAAGCGTGTGAGGAATAAGAGAAAAGATAGTAATTAATGCTGCTTTTTTCTTGGATTTAATTATTAAATAAGAAATATAATAAATTCCTTCAATCGCGCTTGCTCCTGGTATTGAATTAGTTACTATTAAAATATCGTCTATATCTTTTTGTTTAATAAAATGATATTTATCTACACAATAACTTTTTATCATAGAGAACATAGAATTCCCGCCGCCAAAACTAAAAAAAGATATTTTTAGAAACAATCAAAATAATTGTCAAAAATCGGGTTTTTTATCTTCTTCTTCATCTTCCATAAAAAATTACATTAAAAAATTATGTTTTTTAATAGGATCCCGTTCAATTCATTATTAAATTATAAGGTTTGCTTCCTTGTAATAAAAAAATACTATTATTTAAAAATGATTTTATTTCAATAATTTTTTTACCTAAATCAATATTTTTTTTTGTTTTGAAATTAAATTTAATTTTTACATTTTTATAATCTTTAACAAAATCAATATCTATTTGTGAACATAATTTAATATCATTTATTTCTTTAGTTAAAATATTAAACAAATCTAAATATGCTTGTTTATTTATTAAAATATTAATAGAGGTTTTATTAATTGATAAAAACATTTTTAATTTTTTCCTTTTCCAACATATTTACCTGTTTCAGTTGAAACAATTATTATATCTCCTTGTTTTATAAACATTGGAGTTTCTATTTCAAAACCTGTTTCTAAAATAACTTTTTTTTGTGGATTAGTTGTTGTATTACCTTTAACAGCATCAAATGCTTGATCAACTGCAAGTTCAATATTAAGTGGTATTTCTAAATCTAAAATTTCATTTTCAAATTTACGAATTTTAACTACTTGACCTTCTTTTAAAAAGTTTAATTCTCATTTGAAATTTTTTGAAGGCAACTCAATTTGCTCATACGTTTCATTATCCATTAAAAAAATATTCATTCCATCATCAAATAGGAAATTCATATCTGTTTTTTCAATATGAGCTTTTTTTACTTTTTCTCCTCCAGTAAAAGATTTAACTGTTGTTGTTCCAGTTCTTAAATCTTTTGCCTTAACTTTAACATTGGCTTGTCCTCTTCCTTGTTTTGAATGAGAAGCCTCTAAAACAATGAAAATATTTTCATCTATTTGAAAGGTAGTACCTGGTTTTAAATCATTAACGTTTATCATTTTTTCCTTTTATTCTTTTCTTGAAAGAACTTTATGTCCTGTTTCAGTAACTAAAACATCATCTTCTATTCTTGCTCCACCAAGGCCTTTAATATAAATTCCTGGTTCAACAGTTATAATCATTCCTGGTTCTAATATTACATCACTTAATTTAGAAACATTTGGTAATTCATGAACATCTATTCCAAGACCATGTCCTGTTGAATGAAGGAAAAAGTTTAAATAACCTTTACTTGCTATATATTGTCTACAAATATTATCTATTTCTAAAGTTGAAATTCCTGGACGAACACTTTCTCTTCCAAGTCTTGCAGCTTCTTCTACAATTTCTAATATTTCTTTTAATTTTGGATCTTGATATTGAACTTCATCATCATAAAAGAATGTTCTTGTTATATCGGCACAATAACCTGAATACAATGCTCCAAAATCTAATTTAACAATATCACCTTTTTTTAATTTATTATCTGTTGGGTGATGGTGAGGTTCTGCCGCGCTTGGGCCAAAAGCAACAATAGAATCGAAACCTGTTTTTTCAGCTCCCATTCTTTTCATTAAGTAATCAAATTTAGAAGCTATTTCTTTTTCAGAAACACCTTCAATTAAAAATTTTTTTACTTTGTCAAATGCTTCTAAAGAAATATCTATAGCTTTTTGAATAATTTCTATTTCTTTTTCATCTTTTAATATTCTTAATTTTTGTGAATTTATTGGTTCAAATATTGAATTTGGAGAAAACGATTTTAATTTTTCAAAATCTCTATATGTTATATATTCTTCTTCAATTCCAATTTTTGAAAAATTTCTTTCTTGAAAAAAATTTTTCAAAACATTTTCACCTAATAAAACAACTTCTGCATTTTTAGTATTGTTTTGACAATATTCAATATATCTACTATCTACAAATAAGGTTGCTTTATTTTGTTCTATTACTAAAAAACCATCAGATGTAACTACACCTGTATACCAAAGCCTTGTTTGTGGAGAAGATGAAAAAATAGCATTTAAATTTTTTTCATTAAAAACTTTATTTAAATGCTCAGTTCTCACTATTTTTTCTCCTTATGAGTTGTATGAGTATTGCATTTATGACAATGTTTTTTAAGCTCTATTTTTTCGACTGTATTTTTTTTATTTTTTTTAGTTATATAATTTTCCATTTTACATTCTTCACATCTTAATGTTAAACCTACTGCTGGCATTTTTTCCCCTTAAAAATTTATTTATTATCATTATATAAGAAATAATAATAAAGTTTATTAAAAAGGTTAATTAATAAAAAGAATTATTATATATTTTATTTTTATTTTTCAATTTTATTTTCGATTTTTATTTCTTCAACTTCTACCACAATATCTTGATTTGTATTTTTAGCTATTTCAATCATTTTATTTGCAAAAATCAATGTAGCAATTGGACCAATTACTAAAATACCTAAAAGTCCTCATAATATTTTATCTTTTTCTAAACTTTCATCATAATAATTATCACTAATGATTTTAATTGAATAGACTAAGGCGATTATTGAACCAACAATTAAAGGAATTATTAAAATAAATAAACAATAAAGAACAATAGAAACTATTGAAAGTTTTTTCATTTCCTCTCCTCTTTTAAGTAGTTCATCTTTATTTTTTATGGTCATTATTTCCCTTTTATTTTTATATTAATATAAAAAATTATTTATTCATTATAAAATAAATAAATAATTTAAATTTAATCTGTTTTAGTTATTTACAACAAGAATCTTTACAACAATCTTTTTTTGTACATTTTTCAGATTTATTATTTGAAGAACATGCTTCACATTTGTTAGCACATTTTTTTTCTTCTTTTATTTTACAAGAATTTTTACATGACATAGCTTTGTCCCTTTCAATATATATAAAATTAATATATTATAATTATATAACAAAAATGAAAAAAGCAATTTACCCTGGAAGTTTCAATCCTTTTCACGAAGGACATATATCAGTTGTCGAAAAAGCATTAAAGTTGTTTGATTTTATTTATATTGTTATTACTTTTAATCCTGATAAAAAAGAAAAAAATGATTTCAATAAAAATAAAAAAATAGTTGAGAATATTTATAAAAATAATAAAAAAATAAAGGTATTAGTCAATGAAAATGAATTAACTAGCCAATTAGCTAAAAAATTAGAAGCGAATTTTTTAATTCGTTCTTTTAGAACTGAACTTGATCTAAATTATGAGGTTGATTTAGCTTTTTCAAATAATTATTTAAATAACGATTTAGAAACAATATTGTTTTTCCCAAGTTATAAAACAAATAAGGTTTCTTCTACAATTAAAAGACATATAGATTATATAAATAAAAAAAATAATAATTAGGTAGTTTTTTTGCTTTTTTTGAAAATATGATTATAAATTTCATCATAATGAGAAACTGTAATAAATTTAATTTCGTTTTTTACTTCTTTAGGAATATCAATTAAATTTCTTTTGTTTTCTTTTGGAATAAAAATTGTTTTAATTCCGAATCTATATCCAGCTAATGATTTTTCTTTTAACCCACCAATTGGTAATACTTTCCCTCTTAGTGTTATTTCTCCTGTCATTCCTATTAAATGAGAAACAGGTTTTTTAGAAAGAGCTGAAATAATTGCTGTAGTGAATGTTACTCCCGCACTTGGGCCATCCTTAGGAACTGCTCCTTCAGGAACGTGAATATGAATAGAATTTTCATCTCAATTAAAATCAATTCCATATTTTTTAGAATTAGCTCTAACAAAAGCAATAGCTATTTGAGCTGATTCTTGCATTACTTCTTTTAATTGACCAGTTAATTTTAATTCACCTTTTCCTTTGAATGTTGTAACTTCTATTGCAAGTGTACTTCCACCATAAGCTGTATAAGCTAAACCATTTACAGATCCTATTTGTGGTTCAATATCATTTTCATCATCTGAGAATTTTATTGGACCTAAAAGAGTTTCAATTTCTTTTTTGGTTAAAATAAATTCAGATTTTAATTTTCCTTCTATTTTTTTAACAACTATTTTTCTAGCTAATTTATCTAATGTTCTTTTTAGATTTCTAACTCCAGCTTCTAAAGTATAATGTTTTATTAAAAATTCTATTTCAGTTTCAGAAATTTGGAAAAATTTTTCATTAAGAGAATTTTGTTTTAAAACTAATTTAATTAAATATTTTTTAGCAATACTAATTTTTTCTTGTATTGTATATGAATTAAGTTCAATTAATTCAACACGATCTAATAAAGGAGTAGGAATATTTTCATAATAATTAGCTGTTGCTAAAAACATAACTTTTGATAAATCATATTCAACTTCTAAATAATGATCTTGAAAGTTTGCATTTTGTTCTGGATCTAAAACCTCAAGCATTGCAGAAGAAGGATCACCTTTATGATCTGAAGCCATTTTATCTATTTCATCAAGAAGAATTAAAGGATTAGAAACACCTGCTTTTTTAATTGCTCTAATTATTTTCCCAGGCATAGCTCCGATATATGTTCTTCTATGTCCTCTTATTTCAGCTTCATCTCTAATTCCACCTAATGAAATTTTTATAAATTTTCTTCCAAGAGCTTCTGCTATTGCTTTAGCTAAAGATGTTTTACCTGTTCCTGGAGGACCTAACAATGTAATTATAGGAGCTGGGTTTTGAACAGAAGAAACATTTGCTCCATTAACTTTATTAAATAAATTTAAATCAATTTCAAATTTTCCTTGATCAATTATTTTTTTGCTTGTGCTTTTAGATTCGTTTTCTTTATTATTAATTAAAACAGCAATAAATTCAATTATTCTTTCTTTTACATCTTTTAATCCGTAATGATAAGAATCTAATACTTCTTTAGCTCTTTTAATGTTTAATTCTTCTTTACCAATTTGTCTTCAAGGAAGCTCTGAAAGTAATTCAATATATGTTCTTGTAATATTAGCATCTGGAGAAGAAGACATCATATTTTTTAATTTTGTTTTTTCATTTTTAATAAGAATTCTTACTTCTTCAGGAATAATTTCTTTTAGTTCTTTTGAATTTAAAATTTCTTCTATTTTATCTTCATTGTCAGATTCTTCACCTAATTTATTTCTAATAGCTCTCATTCTTTCTCTTAAAAGAAATTCTTTTTGCTGACTATCAAGTTTTTTTCTTACATCATCATCAATTTCTTTTTCAATTTGAGACATTGTATTACGTTCAAATAAAATTTTTATATAGTTTTCTAAAAACTCTGAAATATTTTTGGAAGCAAGTAAATTATATTTTGATTCAAATGATGGTTGAAGAATTTGAACTAAAGATTTACAAACTCCTATTCTTCTTTCTCAATCAATAGGTTCATTTGCGTTATCGTTTAAAAGTGAATCAAAAACTGCTTTATTTTCAATTGGTAATTTTTGAAGTTCTTCACTAACTTTTAATCAAAGAGCTTCTTTTTTAATATCGTTTTTCCCAATAATTAAATTTGCTTGTTTAAAAGATCCAAAAAAAACTTCTAAATTTTCTTTTTCTTCATTTTCAAATTCAATAAATTCATTAATTTTTACACGTTCTAATGCTTGAAATTCAACTTTATAAACTAAACTAGATGGTTCTTTAATATCAATGATATTACAAAGCATTCCATACTCTCTAAGATCTTCTTTTTTTTCTATTATATTTTTAGTTGATAATTTTTGAGGAACTAAAACTACAGTATCTATATTAAGCTTTCTTAATAAACTAATAGTTCTAACTGATTTATCACGTCCAAAATCTATTAATGCTTTTGTTCCTTCAAAAAAAATCTCGCTTCTTGTTGGTAAAAAAAAGTAATTATCCATTAATTAATCCTTTCTAAAGGTCATTTATTATTTATTATAAGTTTTTTTAATAAAAATAAGATTTTTTTTTCATTTTATTATATATTTTCTCAAGCATTTTTTCAATTCTTTTTTGTTTAGTACCATATTCATTACAAATGTCTTTTATTTTATAATTATCATAATAAAGTTTATTTATTATGCTTTTTTCAATTACTGAAAGTTCAGAGAAATCTATATGAATTCTTTCGCTTTTTATATTTTCAATATCATCATCAAATTCAATTGAATTATTCATTATTTCATAATTTTTTTTATGAAATGTTCGACAATAATTAAGCATATTATTTTTTATTTTAATAAAAAAATAACATTCAAATTTTATATTTAGGTGTGGATTAAATTTTTGAAGATCGTTTTCTAAAAAATGAGCAAGAGCATAATTAATTATGTCGTTTTCATTAAATGGAAGATTATTTTTATTAATTCATAAACATTTTTTAGCAAGTCTTTCTAGCTCATTTTTATATTTACTATATAAGATGAATCCAGCTTTAGAGTTTTCTCTATTAATTGAGTGCATTTTATTTTCCTTTTTTAAGAATTTCATATAAGAAAATGCCTGTGGCTACTGAGACATTTAAAGATTGAACATTTCCTTTCATTTCTAAATAAACAAGTTCGTCTGAGAGTTTTTCATGAGTTTTAGAAATTCCTTTTCCTTCATTTCCAACAATTAATACTAATGGAAAATTAAAAGAAGCTTTATTAATACTTTTTGCTTTTTCATTTAAGCTAGTCCCATAGACTCAATATCCATTTTCTTTCGCTTTAATAATGAAACTTGATAACGAAGATGTTTGTACTACTTTGAAACCAACAAGACCACCAGAAGCTACTTTTGTAACAGTTGAATTTATAGTTGCTGACCTTTTATTTGGAATAATAACATTATTAATACCTAAACAATTAGCAGTTCTTATAATTGCTCCTAAATTTTGTGGATCTTCAATATGGTCTAAAACTAAAATTATTGGAGGTTTATCCTTTAATAATTTTGCTTCTTGATAATAAACGAATTCCTTTACTAATGCAATATATCCCTGATGATTTCCATTAACCATTTCATCTAATTCTTTATTTGATAAAATTGTTTTTTTAATATTTGTTTTTATAAAATTGTTTTTTGATAAAAAAATTTCTTCAATTTCTTCATTATTATTAATTGCATTTAAAACTGTATTTTTACCAAAAATAAAATTTTTATCCATTATATTATTTCCTTTTCTAATAATATATTTCTTAAATTATCAGCTTCTTTAAAATTTTTCTTTTTAAGTGCTAAGTTTCAATTATTATATAAAATTATTAGTTCTTCATCTATTTTATATTCAGGAAATTTAAATCCTAAAATATTAAAAATATTTAAAATTTGATTTCCTAAATCTTGATCTTTTATTTTATTAAATTCTTTTATAAAAGCATTTAATAATTTAAGAGCTTTTGCATTTTCAATTAGACTAAATAAATTTATAATTTCTTTAAAATTATTGTTCATTTTAATTTCTGGGTTATATTTATTTTCTAAAATAAGAATTTTTTTTATTCTTAGAAGTTGTTTTAATTGTTTTTTATTTTGTTCATATAAAGTTTCGTCAAAATTTATAGTTGATTTATAATTTGAATTTAAAAATATTAATCTAAGTATATCTGGATTAAATTCATATCCTTCACTATATTTTAAATAATCTTCTGCAAAAAGTAAATTGTTTTCAGATTTAGACATTTTTTTTGAATTTAAATTAACAATTCCTATATGAATTCATTCATTAGCAATTTCTGATTTTGTAATTAATCTGAACTGAGAATTTTCGTTTTCATGGTGAGGGAATTTTAAATCTATACCACCTCCGTGAATAGCTAATGATTCTCCTTTTGTAATATTAAATACAAAAGCAGCACATTCTGTATGTCAACCTGGTCTTCCTTCACCAAATGAAGAAGAAAATGATTTATCTATTTCATTATTTTTTAATTTCCATAAACAAAAATCATAATCGTTTTCTTTATTGTGTTCTTTTTTATTTTGTGTTAATAAATTATCTAATTTATTATTAGATATATTTCCGTATTTTATATCTTTATCTACTTGAAGATAAATTCCTGTTTCGTTTTTATATGTAACTTTTTTATCGATAAGACAACCAATAAAACTTGTTATTTGGTCTATTTTTTCTGTAACTAAAGGCATTTCATTTATTGAATTTATATTATAAATATCTAAAATTTTTAGATATAAATTAAAATATTTTTCTGATATTTCTTTTTCAGAAACTTTTTCATCTTTCGCTTTTTTAATTATCTTATCATCTATGTCTGTTATATTATGAATAAAATGGATTTTTTCATTATTAAAGCGTCTTGCTCTTATAAAAGTATCAAAAGTTATAATTGGTCTTAAATTCCCAATGTGAACTTTATCATAAACAGTTGGGCCACAAAGGTAAATGTATTTATATTTCATCTTAATTTATTATAATATATTTTTTATTATATGGAGAATTACCTCCGCTTATATATGTAAATAAATTTTCTTTTAAGAAAATAAAAGCTAAAAAGTGCCTATTTTTAGGGAAAAACAATAAAAAAAATAATTAACAAATGTTAATTATTTATAGTATTGTTTAAAATTACAAGGTTATTAATTATTTTATAATTTCTGTTACTGTTCCGGCTCCAACAGTTCTTCCACCCTCACGGATTGAGAATTTTGTTCCTTTTTCAACAGCAACTGGGTAAATTAATTTAACAGTTAAATTAACGTTATCTCCTGGAGTAACCATTTCGATTCCTGCTGGAAGTTCAATTCCACCTGTAACGTCAGTTGTTCTAAAGTAGAATTGTGGTTTATAGTTTTTGAAAAATGGTGTATGACGTCCACCTTCTTCTTTTTTAAGAGCATAAATTTCTGCTTTAAATTCTTTATGAGGAACTATTGATCCTGTTTTAGCTAAAACTTGACCTCTTTCAACATCTTCTCTTGAAATACCTCTTAATAAAAGACCTGCATTATCCCCTGCCATAGCACTTGAAAGATTTTTTCTAAACATTTCAATTCCTGTAACAACAGTTTTTTTAGTTGGGTGAATACCTACTATTTCAACTTCATCATTAATTTTTAATTCTCCACGTTCAACACGTCCTGTAGCAACAGTTCCACGTCCTGTAATTGTAAATACGTCTTCAACAGCCATTAAGAATGGTTTGTCGATTTCACGTGGTGGAGCATCGATATATGAATCAACTGCATCCATTAATTCCATAATTTTAGCTTCATAGTCAGCTACACCTTCAAGAGCTTTTAGAGCTGAACCTTTAATAATAGGTGTATTTTCTCCATCAAATCCGTATTCAGAAAGTAATCCACGTACTTCCATTTCAACTAATTCAATAATTTCTTCAGCTTCTTCAGGTGAACCTAACATATCTATTTTATTTAAAAATACTACAATTTTAGGAACTCCAACTTGTTTTGAAAGTAGAATATGTTCTCTTGTTTGAGGCATAGGACCATCTGTTGCAGCAACAACTAAAATCCCTCCATCCATTTGAGCAGCTCCTGTAATCATATTTTTAACATAATCGGCGTGACCTGGACAGTCAACGTGAGCATAATGTCTTTTTTCTGTTGAATATTCAATATGTGAAGTATTAATTGTTATTCCACGTGCCTTTTCTTCTGGTGCATTATCAATAGAAGCATAATCCTTAGCTTCTGCTAATCCTTTTTTTGCAAGTGTTGAAGCTATAGCAGCAGTTAAAGTTGTTTTCCCATGGTCTACGTGTCCAATTGTTCCAACGTTAATATGCTCTTTAGTTCTATCAAAATTTTCTTTTGCCATTTTTTTCTCCTTGTTTAATTTTAAAAATTAATTTTAATTTGTATTTTATATTAAAGAATTATATATTATATTTATTTTTTCTTTTATAAAATATATTTATTTTGAAACATGTAATTTCAAATTGTGAAATGTCTTAACTCCGTCGAATTGAGCTACTGGCCCTAATTCTTCTTCAATTGCTAATAATCTATTATATTTAGCAATTCTATCTGTTCTTGACATTGACCCTGTTTTAATTTGTCCTGTATTTAATCCAACAGCTAAATCTGCTATTGTAGTATCTTCAGATTCTCCTGAACGGTGAGATACAACTGCTGTCATTCCTGATTTGTGTGCTAATTCAATTGTATCAATTGTTTCTGAAACTGTTCCTATTTGATTTAATTTAATAAGAATTGAGTTAATTGAGTTTTTTCTAACAGCTTCAGCTAAAATTTCTTGATTTGTAACTGTTAAATCATCTCCCATAATTTGATGATCTTTCCCAAATGCTTTATTAGCTTCTTCAAAACCTTTTCAATCTTTTTCAGCAAATCCATCTTCGATTGAAATAATTGGATATTTATCAATTAGTTTTTTGTAGTAATTAATAAATTCTGAAGAAGTAAATTCTGTTTTAACACTAGTCATTTTTTCAAAACCAGGTTTTTTGCTTTTAATAGCATCATTTAATTTTTTAAATATATATTTTTTTGATTTTTCATCATAAATTTCTGAAGTAGCTGGATCCATTGCTATTGCGATTGCCTTAGCTCCTGTTTTAGCTGGTTTAAATCCTGCTTTTTCAATAGCTTTTACTAAAAAGTCTAATGCTTCTTCATGAGATTTTAGATTAGGAGCGAATCCGCCTTCATCTCCAACTTGTGTTCCATGACCTGCATCATGTAATAATTTTGCTAAATTATGGAAAACTTTATTTGCCATTTGCATTGCTTCTCTAAAAGTTTTTGCTCCAATTGGCATAATCATGAATTCTTGAAAGTCAAGAGTATTTGATGCATGTTCTCCACCATTTATAACATTTAACATAGGAACTGGAAGTTTTCTTGCATTTGTTCCTCCTATATAACGGTATAAAGGAAGATCTAATTCATTTGCTGCAGCTTTTAGAACAGCTAATGAAACTCCTAAAATAGCATTTGCTCCTAATTTTGATTTAGTTGGTGTTCCATCTAGATCAACCATCATTTTGTCTATTAATCTTTGATCTGTAACTTCTAATCCTTCAATTTCAGGTGCTATTATATTATTAACATTATCAACGGCGGTCATAACTCCTTTTCCACCAAATCAATTGTCTTTATATTTTTTTGAATTACCATCTCTTAATTCTAATGCTTCTCTTGAACCTGTTGATGCTCCTGAAGGAACTATTGCTGTTCCAAACCCACCTAGTTCTGTCATAACCTCAACTTGAACTGTTGGATTACCACGAGAATCTAATACTTCTCTTCCGTGAATACTTACTATTCTTGACATATATTTCTCCTAATTAATCTTATATATTATTTAAATTTAATGAAATTATATAATAAATTTAAACTATTTATATATTTTTTAGATATATAATTTTATTGTTATGAGTTGTTGAATATAAATACCCATTATCAATCTTTAAATTTAAAAAAGGAACAAATATGTATTCACTTGTTTTTATTACAAGTTATAAAAAATTTTCATTAGCTATTAAGGAATATTTCTATAAAAAAAATAATGTTAAAAATGAAATTATTTTTTTTGATTGTTTTGGACTTGATGAAGATAGTGAAGAAGCTATTTATAATTTTTTAATTAAAAAAAGAACTAATTCGATAGATAAAATTATTATTTTTTCAGATTTAGGAAATTCATATGAAGTAGCTAAAAATTTATTGAAAAAAAATCCTAATCTTTTTTGACTAGCAGATGGTTCTTTAATTGAAAGTGGTTTTATTTCTTATTTAATGCTTAATACTAGTGCTCCTATTGATTCAATAGAAAAATTTATAAATAATCCTGTGGGGAAAAAAGAGGTTAAATAAATGAAGAAGGTAATTCTTCATGTTGATGTAGATTCCTTTTTTGTTAATGCTGAAATAATAGATAAACCTCATTTAAAAGATAAGGATATTGTTATTTCTACAAGTAGAGCATCTTCAATTGCTCTTTCAATTAGCTATTCTCTTAAAAACAAGGGTTGTTTTGTTCCGGAAAAAATTGATAAAATTGAAAAGCTTTCTTCAGAATTATATATATTTAAACCTAATCATGATTTATATTATGAACTTTCAAAAAAAATTTTTTTTCTTCTTAAAAAATACACACAGAAAATTGAGATTTATTCAATTGATGAATGATTTCTAGATGTTACGCATATGATTGAAAAATATGGTTCAGTTAAAAAATTGACACAAATTATTCAAGATGATATTTTAAAGAGTTTTAATCTTCCTATTTCAATTGGGGTTTCATATAATATTTTTTTAGCGAAAATGGCAAATTATTTAGCAAAGCCTTTTGGTATTTTTTTAATTAAAAATAAAGATGATATAGAAAAGTTTTTATGACCTTTAAAAATAGAAAGATATTTTGGAATTGGCAAGCAAAAAATTAATAATCTTTATAAAATAAAAATTGAAACTATTGGAGATCTTGCTAATGCTAATAAAAATGATAAAAATTTAAACAAAATTTTTAAGAATTTAACTTCAGTTTTTATTGATAATGCTAATGGAATTGGTAATGATATTATTAATTATAAAAATGAACTTTCTAAAAGTATTTCTAAAAGCAAAGTTATTAAAGAAGGTTCGACAAATAATGAAGAAAAAATCCTTCATGAAATTTATTCTTTATCATTTGAATTATCGCTAATTTTACTAGAAAGAAATGATATTGCAAAAACTCTTTTATTAAAATTTTATTCTCCTGAAAGAGTTATTGATTTAAAAGAAAAAAATGATAATTATTTTCAAAGTTTTGAAAGCATTTTTACATGTTGTAAAAACTTATTTTTAAGTGAATGAAATGATGAATATATTTATAAAATTGATATTAAATTAATTAATATAATTGATATATCATTATTTATGAAACAAAGTAATATTTTTGATAAACAAAAAGATAATTCTATAGTTCATAATATTATTAATAATATCAATAATAATTTAGGAAAAAAAGAGCTAGTTATTTTAAGCGAAAAAAAACCTAAAAAAGATTCTAAGCAGTTAAAAATTCATTCTCAATAGGAACAACATCTTCTGGTACATCAACACCTGAATTATATAAATTATAGTAGAATCCTTTTAAGTCGATAAGTTCGCTATGTTTTCCTTTTTCAATAATTTCTCCATCTTTTAAAACTACTATCATATCTGCACTTTTTATTGTTGAAAGTCTATGCGCAATTATAAATGTTGTTTTATTTTTAGAAGCGAAAACCATTCCTTCTCTTATATCTTTTTCAGTCTTTGTATCTACGAAAGAAGTTGCTTCATCCAAAATTAAAATTGATGCTTTTTTCAGTATTGCTCTAGCTATTGCTAAAAGTTGTTTTTCCCCTTGTGAAAACTCTTCTGCATTGTTTTTTAAAATGGTATTATAACCATCTTTTAAAGCCATAATAAAATGATCTGCATTTGCTAAAATACAAGCCTCTTCTATTTGTTTATTTGTCGCATCTTCTTTTGCATATCTTAAATTATCATAAATAGATCCTTCAAATATATAAGTATCTTGTAAAACTACACTAATTTGATCTCTTAAAGATTGTTTAGAAATTTCTTTAATTGAAACATTATCGAAAATAATATCTCCATCTTCAATATCATAAAATTTTGTTAATAAATTTATAATAGTAGTTTTCCCACTTCCTGTTGGTCCTACTATTCCAATTACTTGATTTTTTTTGGCATGAATATTAATATTTTTTAGTATTTGTTTTTTCCCATCATAAGAAAAATTTAAATTCTTAATATTAACATCTCCACTTAAATTATTTACATCAATAATTTCATTTTCTTTTTTCTCTTCTTTTTCATTATAAACAACACTTACTCTTTGTGATCCAGAAAGTGCCGCTTGAATAACACTTCACATTTCAAATATTTGGAACATAGGAGTTGAATATCCATTATAAAACATATTAAAAGCAAATAATAATGAAACTAATAAAAATGGGTTATTACCAACAGGAGTAATTCCTCCTATTTCTACATTTTTATAAATTAATAGTCCGCTTACTACTGAAATTAAAATTGCCATTCCACTTATAAAATTTATTCATGGTGCATTTGAACTTGATATTATGTTTGATTTTTTATCTATTTTTTTAAGTTTTTCATTAACAACATCAAATTGAGAATTAATTAAATTTACTTTCCCAAAATTATTTATAACTTTTTGTCCTGAAACCATTTCTTCAACAAATGAATTCATTTCACTAATTGTATTTTGTTTTTTTAGAAATAATGGTTTGGCTTTTTTTGTCATTACAAAAATAAAACCTAATTGTAATGGAGTAAGAGATATCGCTATTGCAGCTAAAATAGGTGAAAATAAAAATGCTGTAATTAACATTCATAACATTTGAAAAAGTTGAGTTAGAAGTTGGGTTGTATTTTGAGTTAGTGAATTTGTTATATTCATAACATCATTAGTTAATTTTGACATAATATCCCCAGAAGGATTTGTATCGAAATAAGCTAATTTAAGATCTAATATTTTAGAATATAAATCAAGTCTTATTTGTTTACCCATTTTTTGAGCTATTTTCGTCATAAAAATAACTTGTAATACATAAATTATCACTTGTAAAATATATCCTAGAATAATTCCAATGCTATATCCTATTAGTTCAGTAGTATTTATTTTATTTGTTTCAGCCGCTATTTGAAGCATTTGCATAAAATAATATTGAGCTATTAATCCTCCTGCTAAAATAAGCGTTAAGAAAAAAGTCATTATAAAAATTATAATTAATTTCAATTTGTAAGCTTTTGCATATCAAAAAATGAATTTTATATTGTTTTTTAAGGATAATTCACCTTTTTTTTCATTTTTTACCATATTTCTATTTTACAAATAAAATACTTTTTTGTTTAAATGTTATTTTATTTTAATAAAAATATTTTTATAGCAATATTATTTTATATAATAATTGTTGATTAAAATAAGGGGTAGAAGATATGTTAAAATCAGAATTTCACAAAATAAGAATTTCAAATAGTTTTGCTATTGGAGGAATGATTGGAGCTGGTAAATCTACTCTTTCAAGGGCTTTAGGAGAAGAATTTAAGGCAGCAACTGTATTCGAATTAGACGAAAAAGACGAATTACAAAATATATTATTAAAAAAATTATATGAAGGGGATAAAACATCAGCTATAGCTTTTCAAGTTTACTTTTTTTGTTCAAGATTTGACAAATATAAAGAAGCTAATGGAAATAATCAATTAACTATATTTGATAGAACTATATTCGAAGATAGATTATTTGCACACCAAAATATGACTGCTGATCCAATTCTTTTTGGGTTTTATGACTCAATGTGACATGATAAGGTAAAAGAATTAATATATTCTATAGGAATTCCTAAATTATATGTAATTCTTGATTTACAATGAGAACACTTTAAAGAAAGAATTCTAAAAAGAGGAAGAGCATCTGAAATAGATAATTTTGATGCTAATGAGCCATATTTTAGAAGTTTATGAAGAAACTATACAAAATATCTTATTGAGGTATGTAGTGTTTATGGAATTAATTATTTAGTTTTAGATGCTAATTTACCAACAAAAGAACAAATTAAACTTATTAAAGAAAAAATAGCAAAAGAAAATATATAAAATGAAGCTAGTAGAAACAAAAAAAGAGGTTTTTCATTATCAAAAAGCAAAAGTTGATAATCCAAAGGGAAATATTGTTTTTATTCACGAATACTCTTTAGATTGTGATTTTTTTAATGATACTATTGTTTTATTTAAAGATATTCACAAATATAATTATTATGGAATTGAACTTCCTGGAAGTAAATATAATAAGATTTCCAAAGACCAAAATATAAAAGAAATTGATGTCAGATATTTAGTTGATTATTGTAATGATTTTATAGAAGATAGAAATCTTGAAAAAGTTATTTTAATAGGTCATTCTTTTGGGGCATTAATTGCTACAAGAGTAGCTAATAGATTTCAAAAAAGAGTTAAAAAATTATTCTTAATTTCTCCAATGAATTCTTTTATGTTGTTTCATTTTTATTTCAAAAAACCTGCTTATATTCCTAGAAATTTTGATAAAAATCTTAAATTACATAATTTATTTTATTTCAACATTATTAATACATTAAATAAAGATAATATTGAAAAAATTATTAGAGAAGATACCAAATATAGATTAGAAAATAGAGCTTTTTTAAAAAGTCTTGGTAATGATATTTGTTCTTTTTATAACTTTGTTATAGCCGCAAGAAAAGAAGAATCATTAATAAAACAAAAAACTTTAATAGTTAGTGGTTATGAAAATAAAATAATCCCTAGAAATTCTATAGTTTTTGCTTTTAAAAAATCATCAAAACCATATATCCAAATTGATTTTTTTAAAGAGATTGGGCATATCCCTTTTAAAGAAACTCCTGAATATTTTATTGATGTATTAGAAGAATTTATTGAGACATAATTTTTCTTTTATAAGCTAAAACTATATTTTGAATTAAAGAACAAATAGTAAGGGGCCCTATCCCTCCTGGTGATGGAGAAAAATTATCAATTTTTTCTTTAGCATTCTGAATATCTACATCTCCAACTATTTTATTTTCGTCAAATGTATTTATACCAACATCGATTACTGTTGATCCTTTTTTTATATTTTCTTTTTTCACTAAATTAGCACACCCCGCAGCTACAATAAGAATATCTGCTTCTTCACTTCCTTTTATACCTGTTTCAATATTAAATGATCTAGTAATAGCACCTAATCTATCAAGCAATATTTTTGTAGGGTTTCCAACGAGTTCTGATTCTCCTATAACATATGCTTTTTTGTTTTTTATTTCTATTTTGTTTTGTTCTAAACAAGTAATTATAGCTTTTGCTGTTGCTGGAACAAAATAAAAGCCTTCATTGTTTATAAAGTTTATTTTATTTTTTGTTGTAAGACCATCAACATCTTTTTCAACATCAATTAGATCAAGAACATTTTTTTTATTTAATGTTGAAGGAATAGGTAATTGAATAATAATTCCATCATATAAATTTTTAAATGAATTTATTTCTTTTTCTAAATCTTTAAAACTTATATTATTATCGTATTTTTTATGATCCGTTTTTATTCCTACATATGATGTTTTTTTAAGTTTGTTATTAATATATTTATTAGATTCAAATACATCGCCAATTTGAATAATACAAAAGGAAATTTTATAATTGTTTTTATCTATTTCTTCTTTTATTTCTTCAAGTATTTTTTTACTTAATGCAACTCCATCTAAAATATTCATATTATCCTTTTATTTTTTCATTTATTAAAACTAGTTTTTCTGTGAATAATTTTAATTTTTCTTGTTCAATTTGTACTTTTTCTTTTGGAGCTTTTAATACAAATTTTTTATTAGATAAAATATCATTGGCTCTTTTAATTTCTGATTCAATAAAAAGTTTTTCTTTTAAAAGTTTTTCTTGTTCAATTTTTATTAATTCTTCGCTTATTTTTATACTTATTTCCAAAGAAGAATTTTTATATAAAACACCTTTATTTTCTTGTATGTCTGCATTAGCTAATTTATTAACTATTTTTACTAATTCATTTATATTTTTTTCATTAATTTTTATTATATTAAAAAACACTTTTTCTTTAACTGGAATATTATAAATATTTCTAAAGTTTTTTATCATATCAATTATTTCGATTGCTCTATCAATATAACTTACATTAGAATAATTTTTTAGTTCATATTCAGTAGATTCTAATAATTCTTTTCCTGTTAAATTTAAATAAAGTTTATCAGTAATAAATGGTAAAAATGGATGAATAATTATTAGTAATTTTTCAAGAATTTCTTTTGCGTTTTTTTTGTTTGGATTTACTTTTAAAAATTCAACATAATATGATGAAAAATCATTATAAATAAAGTTAGAAATTTCTTTTCCTATAAAAGCGAAATTAAATTTTTCCATGAATTTTTTTATATTTTTTTCTAAACTAAATAATTTAGCATTTATTCATTTGTCACTAAAAAATAATTCAGTATTATTATCCTCTGACATATTAATAATATATCTATTAATATTTCATAATTTATTACATAAAGCTCAAGCATTATTAAGTTTTTCTGTACTATAATTTATATCATTTCCTGGTGAAGAATTTGTTAATAAAAATCAACGAAGAGAATCAGAACCATATTGATCAATAACTTCCATTGGATCAATTCCATTTCCTAAAGATTTAGACATTTTTCTTCCTTGCTCATCCTTAATTAAACCATGTAATAATAATTTATTAAATGGTATTTCTTTCATAAATTCTAATGAAAAGAAATACATTCTTGCAACTCAGAAGAAAATAATGTCATATCCTGTAACTAAAATTGATGTTGGAAAGAAACGTTTTAAAAATTTTTCTTCATTTGGTCATCCTAAAAAGGAAAAAGGAGCAATACCAGAAGAAAATCATGTATCTAGTACATCCTCGTCTTGAATTCATTCTTTTCCTGGGTTTTCTTCTTGAACTAAAATTTCTTTCCCTTTATATCAAACAGGAATTCTATGTCCTCATCAAAGTTGTCTTGATAAATTTCAATCATATGTATCTTTCATTCAATGTTGAAGAATTTTTTCAAATCTTTTAGGAATTATTTCTACTTTATCCTTTGAATTTAAATTATTTAAAACTAATTCTGAAAATGGTTTCATTTTTAAAAATCATTGAGATTTTACAAGTATTTCAATTACTTCGTTTGTTCTTTCTGAAAATCCAATATTATTTTTTATATTTTTTATTTCAACAAGTAAATCATTTTCTTTTAAAAATATTTCTATTTTTTTTCTTGCTTCTTCTCTATTTAAACCTTTAAATATTCTTGCCAAATCATTTAAATTTCCATCTTCATCAATACATTCTTTAATTTCTAAATTATTCTTTTTAATAATATCAATATCATTTATGGCATGTGCAGAAACTTTCATAAATCCACTACCGAAATCGATTTTAATATAATCGTCAGTAATAATAGGAAGAAGTTCTTTTGTTAAAGGATTAATAACTTTTTTATTTAGGTATTTATTTTTGTTTTTATCTTTAGGGTTAAAAGCAATAGCAACATCTGAAAAAATTGTTTCAATTCTTGTTGTTGCAATAGTTATAAAATCTTCTTTGTTTTCTAAAAAATATTTAATATAATACATTTTAGAATTTTGTTCTTTATTAATAACTTCTATATTAGAAATTGCTGTTTTTAATTTAACATCTCAATTAATTGGTTTTTTATCTCTATAAATTAAACCTTTATTATACAAATCAATAAATATTTTATTTACTGCTTTATTAGCTTCAGGATCTAATGTAAATCTTTCATTTGTATAATCTAAAGCAAGACCTAATTTATTTCATTGCTGTTTTATAATTCCTGCATATAATTCTTTTCATTCAAAAGCTTTTTTTAAAAACCCTTCTCTTCCTAATGAATGTTTATCAATATTTTCTTCAGCAAGTTTTTGTTCAACTTTTGTTTGAGTAGCTATTCCAGCATGGTCTGTTGCTGGTAAAAATAAAACATCAAATCCTTGTATTTTTTTATATCTTATTATTGAATCTTGAATATAACCATCTCATGCATGTCCTAAATGTAATTTACCTGTTACATTAGGAGGGGGAAGAATAATACAAAAGGGAACTTTGCTTTCATCATGAACTGAAAAAAATTTTTTTTCAATTCATTTTTTATTTATATTTTTCTCTACAGTTTGATGATTATATTTTTTATCATCTATTATTTCATTTTGCATACTTTTATAATATTATAAAATATTTCAGTTTATAATAAATGATATAATTTAAAAAATAAATTTTTGGGGAAAAATGAAATATTACTTTACTTCCGAATCTGTTGGTGTTGGACACCCTGATAAAATATGCGATCAAATTTCTGATGCTATCTTGGACAAGATTTTAAAAAAAGATCCAACAGCTAAAGTAGCGGTAGAAGTAATGGCTTCTAATAGGTTAATTATTGTTGGTGGAGAAATAACTACTACGACATATGTTGATATAACAGCTACTACATGAGAAATATTACTTAAGCTAGGATATAGTGAAAATGATTTTACTATTCTTTCTAATGTTAACTCTCAATCAAAAGAAATTCTTCATTCTGTTGAACATTCAGATGGAACTATAGGTGCTGGTGATCAAGGAATAATTTTTGGTTATGCTACAAATGAAACAAAAGAATTTATGCCTATTACTTTAGTTATTGCTCATAAATTAAATAAATTAACAGAATCACTTATTAGAAGTGGTGAATTATCATTTTTAAAGTTTGATATGAAATCACAAGTTACTATTTCATATAATGATTCTGGAAAAGAAATAGATACTATTTTAATGTCAATACAACATGATGAAAATGTTTCAAAAAAAACAATTGAAGAAAAAGTTACAAAACTAGTTATTGAACCTGTTATAAATGAATATTTACCAACTAAAAAATATAAAATAATAATTAATCCTTCAGGAAGTTTTACAATTGGTGGTCCAATTGGCGATACCGGTTTAACCGGGAGAAAAATAATAGTAGATACTTATGGTGGTGCAGCTAGACATGGTGGTGGTGCTTTTAGTGGAAAAGATCCAACAAAAGTAGATCGTTCAGCTGCATATGCTGCAAGATGAGTTGCAAAGAATTTAGTAGCTGCTAAAATAGCTGACAAAATTGAGCTTCAAATTTCTTATGGAATAGGAATAGTAAAGCCAATTTCTGTTTTTGTTGAAACATTTGGAACTGAAAAAATTTCTAAAGATAAAATAGAAAAAATAATTAATAAAGTTTTTGATTTAACTCCTGGAGGAATAATTAGAGATTTAGATCTTAGAAAACCTATTTATTTCCAAACAGCAACTTATGGACATTTTGGAAGAACTGATATAAGTCTACCTTGAGAAAAAACTAATAAGGTTAAAGAAATATTAAAAATTAAAGATAAAATAAAATAATTTATTTTTTTTCTTTTTCTTCTTTTTGCATATATTTTTTAAGTTCTTTTTCTTCTTGTTCTAAAATCTTTTTCTCTTGATCTGCTTCTTTTTGTCTTCTTTTTTGATCTTTAAGGAAAACTTTTTGTTCTTGTTTTTTAAATTTAGTTTCTAGTTTTAAAAGTTTTTCTTTTTTCTTTTCAGTTAAAGAATTTACAAAATTATATTCAGGTTTTTTAAATTCGCTTTTTACAATAGTTTCAACTCTTTGAGCTAAAGCTTGTGAAGTTTGATTTACAAAAGAAGAAGCACTTATTTTTTTATGAAAAATAACTTCGACAACTAATGGAACATTTCTTTTATGAGTAAAACCAGAAATTGAATTATTAATTGTAACGGGAATAATAGAAATAAGTTCTTTTTGAGCTACTTTAACAGCTGCTGATTTAAAAGGAGATATTGATCCTTCTTTGTTTCTAGTACCTTCAGGAAAAATAAGTCCGAATGTTTTTTCATTTTTAACGAATTTGCCAAAATTTAAATATGTTTCATAAGCCGCTCTTGGATTATCTCTATCAAGAAAAAATGTATTGATTAATTCTAATGGTCATCTTGTTTTAGGATTATATTTTAGTTCTTCCTTTGCAAGAAATGTTACTAATTTTTCTTTTTCTTCTTTGTCATGTCCTTGTTTAGCTAATGCACAAGCTATAATAATTGGATCTGAATTATCTTGGTGATTAGAAACTAAAAAGGCAGGACCACTTGATTGAACGTTTTCATAACCTTTTACAATAATTTTTACTTTTAAAATTTTAAGCATTCTTTTTATTTGTTTTAATAAAAACATATATCTATTTTCAAGAGGATATCTACTAGGATCTGCTTGAGCTCTTTTTGCTTTACCTTTACATCTTAATGCTGTAAAATCAAAAAATGGTTTTGTTAAAACAACTTTTTTATTTATTTTCTTTTTATCGTTATTCATAATTATATTATTATAACAAATGCTATAATATAATCTCCTTCATTAGAAACGGAAATTTGAAAATCTTTAAATGAATATACTTTTTCTATTTTATTAATATAAATTTTAGAAAAATTACTATATTTATTATCAGCTTTGAAAATCGCTTCTTTTATTGCTCATCTAGTAGCTATGTATTTAGCTTTTGATTCTGGATTTAATGCTTTATATGCACTAACTTCTTTTGGACTAAGAACTCTTAAAACGAAATCTAATTCTACATTTTCAAATCTTGAAATTCTCGTTAAATCAACACCTATCATTTTTTCCTTATTTATATTCGTTTATTATTTTTTCGCCCAATTCCAGAGCTTGATTTATTGCTTCGTCCATATTTATATATTCAAATCTAGCAAGTCTTCCTAAAAGTAAAAGATTTTTATATTTTTTGGCACATTGACTATATCTATTATACTTTATTCTCGCTTCATTAGAAGCTAATGGATAATATGGTTCATTAAATACTTTATCATCAGGATCATAGGCTCCTGGATATTCTTTTGAAATGTATGTGTATTGTTTTCTTGGCTTTTCAGGATAAAAATTTTGAAATTCAGTAATTCTTGTCATTTTTGGATCTGCAGGATAATTTACTACTGCTGTTTCTTGATATTGAGAAACTGGTAATTTTTCAATATCAATTTTTAAAGAACGATAATCAAGAATTCCATATTCATTTTTGAACAACTTATCAATTGGTCCTGTATAAATAATTAAATTATCTTCTCCATTAAATAAAACTTTATCATCATTAAAAACTATATTTTTATCTGCATCATTGGATAGAAAAACTTTAATATTGTTATGATTTAAAATATTTTCAACCACCTTTGTAAAACCATGAATAGGTATTCCTTCAAATGGATCAACAAAGTAACGATCATAATATGATAAAACAATAGGAACTCTTGCAGTAACTGATTTATCAATTTTATTAGGATTTAAACCCCACATTTTAGTAGTATAGTTTTCGAATATATTTTCATATACAAATTTTGATAATTTTTTTATTAAAGGATTATTATGTTTTTCAAGTTCTAAAATTGGAACAGATTTTAAATCTTTAAAATCGTTTAATAAGATTTTTTTTATTTCTTCAGCATCATCCATAAAAAATGTATCAATACCTGTAAAGTTAAAAGGTATGGGAATTTTTTTTCCTTGAACAAAACCTTCAACTCTATTATTAAAATTATTTTTCTCCATAAATTTATTAATAAAATTAATTACTTTTTCTTTTGAAGTATGAAAAATATGAGGACCATATTTTTGAACAATTATTCCTTCAATTTCTTGATCAAAAATATGACCAGCTACTACATCTCGCTTTTCATAAATTTCAATGCTATAATTTTTTTCCGCTAAATATCTTGCTATTGTTGCACCAGAAATTCCAGCACCAACAACAATAACTTTTTTTTTATTGTCCTTCATACTTACTTAGTAAAAACATCAATAAATTTGTAAAGTAGTGTTTTTTGGGTCTTAGCAATATCTATTGCTTCATAAATTAAAGGTAATAATCCATCTGTTGTAGGAGAATAATTATATTGAGAAACATTATTATGTTTATTAATATTTTGATTTTGATTATTATTAATTGATTGATTACATTGTGAATTATTATTTGAATTTGTTTGACAATGTTGTGATTGGTGATTATTATTTGTTGTTAGAGGCATTATAGGTGCTATAGGAGCTGTTGAACAGTGTTGTGGTTGATAAACAACATTTGAGCCTGGATAAGTCATAGGAGCTGGTTGGTAATGTTGTTGTTGTGGAACAGGATTATAATAAGTATTTTGTACTACTGGAGCTACTTGTGGCACTGGTTGATAATGTTGTTGTTGTGGAACAGGATTATAATAAGTGTTTTGTATTGGAACCACTTGTGGCGCTGGTTGATAATATTGTTGTTGTGAAACAGGATTATAATAAATATTTGAAATTCTATTATTATTTAATGGAAACTTATATTTGTTTGTAATAGAAAGAGTCAAGGTTTGTGTTTCTTCTGGCTCTTGAGTATTACCTTGAATAATTCATCCATTATTTGTTCTTCTAAAAAATTGCTGATTTTGGTTATATCCGAATTGATTTGTATTAATTTGTTTTCTATTTGCTAAATAAGGAAATTGAGTATTATGCATTGTTCCTCTTTCTTTGTTATTTAAATAATTATAATTATAAATAATTTTTTCGATTTATTTTATATTAAAATATTAAAAATACTATTATTATTAGATTTCGTCGAATAAATCTTTATTAAAAATTCCTATATAAGGAAGATTTCTTAATTTTTCTTTAACATCTAAACCAAAACCTATAAGAAATTCGTTTGGAGCGATAAAACCATATTTATCAACCTCAAAATTGTTTTTTCTTCCTTCTTTTTTATCAAGTAAGGTTAAAACTTTAATTGAATTAGGGTTTCTTCTTTTTAAATTTTCTTTTACTTTATCAAGAGAAAGGCCACTATCAACAATATCTTCAACAATTAAAACATCTTTTCCAGAAATATCATTAGCCAAATCCATAACTATTTTAATATTTCCTGAAGATTTTTGATTTCCTCTATAAGTAGAAATAGTCATAAAATCTATTTCGTGGTTTGTTTTAACTGATTTAATTAGTTGAGCTAAAAAAGGAATTGAACCTTTTAAAATTGAAATTAGAATTAAATTTTGAGAATTTCCATATGTTTCATCTACTCACAAAGCTAATTCTTTTATTTTGTTTGCTATTTCTTTTTCTGAAAAAAGAATTTTCGTTACATATTTTTTATCGCTCACATTATCTCCGTTTAGATATTTAATACTTTATATTATAAGAAAGAATCAAGGAAAAATAATTCTTTTTCATAATCATTATCAAATATTATTTCTTCTTGAGCCTCTTGAGCTAATTCATTTCTAATATCTTTTACATTGTTTTTAAGTAATTTTTCAATTCTTTTAATTATTAAATTCTCTAAAATTTTTGGAGTATTTTTACCTATATTAACTTTAACGCCACCAACATTTAATACTTTTGTTTCTTTATCTTTAATAATATTAATATTGTTAAATAATTCCTGAATTGTATTAAAAGCAATAATATTAACCATTTCATTGAATTTTAAAGTACTTTCTTCAGCATAAACTTGATAAGGGTTTTTTTGTGAATATTGAACAACGTTTGTTGATGATCTTAATTTATCCATTATATCAATATGATATTTTCATTGATTATCTAAAGCAGCTATTATTGAACTTTTTTCATTTGATTGAACTCATTCAATAGAAGAATTATTAATAGCGTTTTCTCTATTTAAAAGATAAATTTCTAATAATGCAGTTTCAAAAAAAGAAGGAATTGTTTCAAATGTTAAATTTAAAACATCTTCATAATTAAATTTAAAAGAAATTTCTTGTAAAAATATTTCATTAATTTGATCTACTAATTTATGATAATTAATCATTCCATTATCTTCTAAAACACCAGCTAAAAATAAAATTTCTTTAGAAGTTGATTTAATCATTCTTTTAATTATTTCTAAATTATTGTCTTTAGCTAAAATAATATTTCTTTGTTTATAAATTAAATCTCTTTGTCTTCTTATAACATCGTCATAATTTAAAATTGATTTTCTTGAATCGTAATTAAATCCTTCTATTTTCTTTTGAGCTCTAATGAAGGCTTTTTTAATTGTTTTTCCTTCAATTTCTCTGTCTTCGAAAGATTTAAATATATCCTTTCATTTATCTTGTAAAGAAAATCTTTTAATAAGCGAATCTTCTATTGAAAGGAAAAATTGTGATTCACCAACGTCTCCTTGTCTTCCAGCACGACCTTTTAACTGATTATCAATTCTTTGTGCTTCTGCTCTATTTGTTCCAATAACAAAAAGACCACCAACTTCTCTTACACCCTCACCAAGTTTAATATCCGTTCCTCTACCGGCCATATTAGTCGCTATTGTAATTGAACCTAATTCTCCTGCTTTAGAAATAATAATAGCTTCTTGCTTATCTTGTTTTGCATTTAAAACTTTGTGAGGTAAATTTTCTTTTAAAAGGAATTCATGTAATATTTCTGATTCATCAACTTGTGATGTTCCAAGTAAAATAGGTTGTCCTTTTTTATGAACTTCTTTTATTGTTTCAATAATTGCCTTATATTTAGCAGATAATGATAAATAAATTTTATCAGGATGATCATTTCTAAGAATAGGTTTATTTGTTGGAACAACATTAACTCTCATATTATAAATATCAAGGAATTCTTGTTCTTCTGTTTTAGCAGTTCCTGTCATTCCACAAAGTTTTTTAAACATTCTAAAAAAGTTTTGATATGTTATTGTAGCTAAGGTTTTAGTTTCAGGTTCGATTGTAACTTTTTCCTTTGCTTGAATTGCTTGTTGCAATCCTTCAGAATATGCTCTTCCTTCCATAATTCTTCCGGTAAAAGAATCTACTAATTCTATTTTGTCCTCAATAACAACATATTCAACATCTTTTTTCATTATGTAATGAGCTCTTAATGCATTTTGAATTCTATGAACCATTTCTGAATTTTCAATATCATATAAGTTTTTAAATTTAAAATATTCATTTGCATAATTTACACCTTCAAAATTTAAAAATATTGATTGTGTTTCATGATCTATATCATATTTTGAAGGAGTAAGTGTTCTTACAAAAGCATCAGCCATTTCATAAATAGCATCTCCTTGAGCTTCTCCTCCAGAAATAATTAAAGGAGTTTTAGCTTCATCTATTAAAATTGAATCAACTTCATCTATTAAACAAAAATTCAAATCACGTTGAACTTTTTCATTATTTGAAATAACCATATTATCACGAAGATAATCAAAACCTAATTCAGAATGAATTGAATAGGTAACATCAGCGTTATAAGCATTTCTTTTTGATACTTTAGAAGCGTTTGCTTTATTAATTCCAACCGATAATCCTAATCAATTAAAAACTTCTCCCATTTCTTTTGCATCACGTTCTGCTAGATACTCATTAACAGTTGAAACAATAACACCTTTACCTTCAAGAGCATTTAAATATATTGGAGCAATAGAAGTTATTGTTTTTCCTTCTCCAGTTTTCATTTCTGCAACTGAACCTAAATCTAAAATAAGCCCACCAATCATTTGGACATCATATGGTCTTTTCCCAAGAACTCTATATGTAGCTTCTCTTGCAACCGCAAAAGCTTCCGCTCTTATATCGTCAAGTTTAGCACCTTGTTCTAAACGTTGTTTAAAAACACGTGTTCTGTTTTTTAATTGATCATCAGTTAAATTTTTTATTGATTTTTCAATAAAATTTATTTTTTTTAAAATAGATTCAACAAATCTTATTTCTGAAGATTTTATTAAAACTCCCATATTCTTTTTTTTACGTTTAAAAGGGTTATTTTTTAATTTCATATTATGTATATTTTATAATAAAAGAGCATTTATTATTATCTTTTATAAAGACTCATTATCTCATGAGAAATATCAATAAACATTCTTGCATTACTAAATTGTGATTCAGCATGAATTAAAAGAAGAGAATGTTCAACATTTTTCTCATTTAATTCTTTTTGAATTAGTCTAAAATAGATTCTTTCAGCTAAAATAACTTTTTTATTTGCAAACTTTAATTCTTGTTCGGCTTTTTTAAATTCTTTTTCTTTACATAAACTAAAAACATTAAAACAGTGTTTTTTAGCAAGTTCAGCATTAGATATTATTTCTAGGATGTGTTTTGATAAACTATTAGAATCAGCTTTTGTTTTCATACTTATTCTTTAAATTAATCTAATTTAATTTTAACACCCGGTGACATTGTTGAACTTAATGTAATTGAATATATGTATGTTCCTTTAACTGTATTTGGTTTTAGTTTTTTAATTAAAGAAACAACTGTATCGATATTTTCCGTTAATTCTTTTGTTTGCATTGAAAGTTTACCAACAGAAGTATTAACAATACCTGCTTTATCAGCACGATAATTAGCTTTTCCTTTTTTAAGTTCTTCTACTGCTTTTGCAGGAGTAGGAGTTACAGTACCTGTTTTAGGGTTTGGCATTAATCCTTTAGGACCTAAAACTTTCCCGTATTTTCCTAATGTAATCATCATTTTTGGTTCTGCTACTATAACATCAAAATTGAATTCACCTTTTTTAATTATTTCTTCTAATTCAATTTTTCCTACTACAATATCAGCTCCAGCATCTTTTGATTCTTGTTGCATTTTTGAATCATCAACAGCTACTAAAACTTTAATAGTTTTTCCTGTTCCATTTGGAAGAAGAACTGAACCACGTAATTGTTGTTCTGCTTTTCTTGTATCTAAATTTAGATTTAATGATAAATCAATTGAAGAATCAAATTTAACAAAAGTTATTTTCTTTAAAATTTCAATTGCCTCTGAAACTGAGTAATGATTATTTGGTTCAAATTTTGATAATGCTTCTTGCATTTTTTTAGATATTTTTTTAGCCATTATTTATCACCAGCTTCATTTGATTTTTCTTTAATAACTTCAACTTCAACTTTTGCATCTTTCATTTCAGCATTAGCTTTAATTTCTTCTTGTAGTTTTGCTTCTTTTGCTTCTTTTTCAGCTTTATGAAGTAATGCTTCTTTTGCTTCTTTTTCAGCTTCAGCAATATTATCGAATCCTTCAATTAAGATTCCCATATTTTTTGCTGTTCCAGCTATAATTCTCATTCCAGCCTCAAGATTATCTGTATTTAGATCAACTAATTTATAACTTGCAATTTCTTCAAGTTGTTTTTTTGTAATAGTTGCTACTTTTGTTGTTTTTGAATTTGGTGAGCCTTTTTTAATATTTGCAGCTTGCATTAATTTGTATGTTGCAGGTGCTGTAAATAATTTAAATATAAATGATTTATCATCATGAATTGTTATTTCGACAGGAACTGGTTCGTTTCCTCTGTCTTTTGTTGCATCATTAAATTGTTTTGTAAACTCTGGCATAACAATTCCAAGACCTGCTAATTCAGGTCCTGGTTTAGCTTGACCAGCGTTAAATTCCAATTTAGCAATACGTACTACTTTTTTAGCCATATTAGCTCCTTTAAATTTATTCTGATTCCCCGTGGTCAGACGAAACACTTGTTTCTTCCACAACCAGCTAAGAGTTGCTTATTTTATAATAAAGCAATCAAATTATACTATATTCTTAAAACTTAAAATGAATTATTTTCTTTATTTATAATTAATGGAACAATAATTTTAGTAGCAAAAGAAATTATTAATAAATTAAATCAAAGTTTAACTGGTGAAGCTGCTAATGATGCCACTAAAGAAACCATAAAATTAATATCTAATGACTCTTGATCAGCAAGAGCTATAACTGGAAGATTAATAAACTCTGTAAATAAAACGAAAACAAAAATAGGAACCATTTTTAAATATATTTTTTCCGAAAAGGCAAATCTAGTAATTATAAAAAAGGCAATAACAATAATAAATGAAATACCAATAAATAAATGGAAGTATTCTTTTTGCGCAAGAAATGAAAAGAATTTATGATTCCCAAATTCCGAAGTTAAATGTTCCTGTGGAATAAAGAAAATAAAAATAAAACAACATAATCATAAAAAAATAGAAAAAATAACACCAGTAGTTAAATTAAAATTTAAACACTTATTATTTTTTTTGCTATTTTTAATTTTCATAACAGTATCTTGATTTTTCTTCATTTTCTTTTGCAATTTTATTGCTTTTGAAGAATTTAAATCTTCTAAAAAATTAATAACTAAAATATGATAAAGCTTAATATAATTTAATTCTAATTTTTTTATTTGATTTTCATTAGAAAGTTTATTGTCATATTTTTTAATATAAAATCAATAAAAAATTCCGGGGATTAATCCAGAAATTCCTAATGCTACTGAATATAGCGGATAATAAAAAGTAGGAATATACAAAAATGTTAATATATCTGTAAAAAACCCTACTATAAAGCCTACTAAAGGCCCAAATAAATAACCAGAAATTTTAACAGGTAATCCAGCAAGAGATAATTTAATGCTAGGAATAGCTGAAATGGCTGCCAATTGTGCTCCTATTACAACAAATGCTATACTTGTTGCTATAAGAATTGAAACAAAGGCCATTTTCTTTGGTGTTCATTTATTCATTTTTAAATTATATTCTTTTTAAATTATTCCAAGGAAGAAAAGTACTACAACAGCTATTGCTCCTGCAAATAATAAACCTGTAAATGTGAATAAAAATCCTAAACCTACTTTGGTTTTTTTAGACATTTTTTCTTTTGTATTAGATAAATCTTTTAATTCTTTAGTTTGTAATTTAGCTTCTTTATCTTTTAACTTAGCTTCTTTAGCTTGTAATTTAGCTTCTAGTTTTTCATCTTTTTTGCTTTTTTGTTTAACTTCTGGAGCTTGTGGTTTAATGTCAGGAATTAAAGTAGTTGTTGTTGTCATTGGACGTACTGGTGGAACTACTACTGGTGGTGCTGGCATTACTATTGGAGCTACTGGTGGTGCCATTTTAGCTGAAGAAAGTTCACCTTTTAATGTATGAATTTCACTTCTTATTGATTTTAAATCAGAACCAAATTCTGAAGTATCAACATTTCCTGCTTTATCAGACAAGTCTCTAATTTTGTTTTTAATTTGATTTAAATCATTGAAAAAAGTATTGTTTTGAGAAGTTGTTGTATTTAAAATTGTTGTATTTAAATTTTGTAATTCTTGTTTAATATTAGCAATATCATTATAATGATCATTGTTAATTGTGTTGTAAGATAATTTTTGATTTTCTAATAGCGCTTTTAAGTTTTCTTGAATATCTTTTAAGTTTGCTTTTAAATCAGAAATTTTTCTATCTGTTTCACCCATTTCAGCGAAATTAAATTGAGATGATAAATAAGAAAATTCATCATGAATTTCTCTTTTAATTTCATTTTTAAAGTTTTCAACACTATTATTAATTTCTGAAGTTATTGCTAACGGATTAATTTGTTGAGGTCTTGTAAGTGTCAATTGCTGTGTTTTAGATTGTATTTGAGATAAATCATTTCTCATATGTTTTATTTCGTTTGTTAAACTTTCAACAACATTAGATTGTGGTTGTTGTTGATGTGTAAAACTAGGGTAATCATATGTATTAGTTGAATAATATGCACTATAAGGAGAAGGAGCAGCTTGAACAACTTGAATAGGTTGTGGCATTGGTTGTATCATTGGTTGAGGTGCTGATACATACACAGGTTGTGGCATAGCCTCTACATAATTATAATTATATTGTGGAGGTGGTGAAGAAATAATCATTGTTTCTTGGCCCAATGGATTAATTGCTGTATTTAATGTTTGTCCTGGAACAACAGTATATTCAATTGTTCCTGTTTGATTTGGAGGAATTATATATCCAACTGGTTGATAAATTTTCTTTTTCATATTCATATTTTGGCCTTTATTATTTTTGTAATTATTATATATTATATTATCTAATTCATAAAAATTTAAAAAATTATCATTTTCTGAATCAAATTCATAATTGCTTTTTTTATCTTCTTCAAAAGAAGTAATGTCGTCAAAATTTGTTTCTTCTTCAATAAAAGGAACGTCATCAAACATTAATTCTTCTTCTTGAATTACATTTTTTTCTTTTTTGTTTTTTCTTCTTTCTTTTTTTCTATTTTCTAAAAAGCTTCTCATTTGAGAAGATGTTAAATAAGAATTTAAAATTGTTCTTGATCTGTCTATGTGGTTCAATGAAAGAATGTCTTCCCCGGTTTCAGGATTTAAATTTCAAGTACTATAAAGCTTTTTAATTGTTTCATCTGGATTAAGTAATTTTACTGAATCAAACAATTTTATCTCATGTACTAACTTATTATTTTCTCAGGTTGAATTTATAAACCCTTCATATTTAGGAACGAAGCCTCTAGCTAAATCGTTTTTATCTTTTTGGAATCAAATAACTCCTTCATTTTTTTGTGATAAATAATAATTAATAGCATCTTGTCGATTTTTAAAAAATATATGAGGGTCATCATTCACCCTTTTTAACTTTCAAAAATAAGGATCAAGTTTTTTATCATATGAGCAGTAATATTTCATTAGTACCTTTCTAAGAATTTTGCTTTCGCATATGGTGGAGGTAACGGGAGTCGAACCCGTGTCCAAATATTATTAGATTCTTTTCGTCTACAGTTTATCTAATTTTTTTTACCTAAAGAAATTAAATTAGCAAAATATTTAATTAGGGTTTAGTTTTTGAGTTCGTAATATTTTAACTAAATTAATATTATATATTCTAAAAGTATAACATTTAATAGGTTATAGAAATTCTTATTAAACGACTAGCGCTTTATTTCTTAAGCAAAAGCTAGATTATAATTGTTTTCAAAGTTAACAAAATCAATTGCTTGATCTTCTACTTTTTGTTCTTGTTTTCCATTTAGAAAAAATAGTATTATAGTCTACTAAACTACTGCAAAAAAGATTAATCAATATATGTCAAATCCTTTATACCCCCCTAGTAATTATAATAACACTCTTTTAGTATTATTTTCTATATCTACTGACTTTTTTTTCGTCTCTTTCTTTTATATATTGTCTCTTATCATAGTTTTTACGGCCTTTAGCAATACCTATCTTCAATTTTATATATGATCTATCAAAAAAAATTTCTAAAGGGATAATTGTTACTTTTTCTGTATCTTTTTTGTGTTTTATTTTTTTTAATTCTGATTTTTTAAGAAGCAGTTTTCTAGGTTTTGTTTCTATATCTCTTATTCCCATTCATAGCGCTATATGCATATTAGAAGCGAATAATTCGTTTGATTTAAAATAGCAAAAAGAATTGGATAAATTGATTCTACCGGCTCTTATCGATTTAACCTCTCAACCCATTAAAGATATACCTGCATTATATGTATCAAGTATTTGATAATCATAAAATGCCTTTTTATTTTTTGCTATTAATTTCATTTCTATAATTTTATTATTAATATTAATAAAAATAACATTTTAAAATATAATAATTAAATAAATATTATATAAGGGGTTTTTATGACTATTAAAAAAATTTTATTAGAAAATAATTTGGATGAACAAGAAGTTAGCGGATGAATAACTTCTATTCGTGGTAATAAAAATATTGTTTTTATAGTTATTAATGATGGATCAACAATTGAAAATTTACAATTAGTTATAAAAAACAATACTGAAGAAGTACTTAAATGAACTATTGGTTCTGCTATTTGAGCAAAAGGAAATATTATTTCTTCTTTAGGGAAAGAGCAAACTAAGGAATTAAATGTAAAAGAAATCAATTTATTAGGAAAAGCAGATATAGATTATCCTATTCAAAAAAATGAAATTAATCTAGAAACATTAAGAGATCTTCCACATGTAAGACATAGAACTAATTTATTAAGAACAGTTATGTTAGTGCGTTCTACTTTAGCATTTGAAATCCATAATTTTTTCGAAAAAGAAGATTTTCTTTTTCTACATTCACCAATATTAACTTCAAATGATGGTGAAGGAGCTGGAGAGGTTTTTGAAATTAGCGATAAAGAAGACGATTTATTTTTTAATAAAAAGGCTAACTTAACTGTTACCGGACAATTACATGCTGAATCATATGCTTTAGGATATAAAAAGGTTTATACCTTTGGACCAGCATTTAGGGCGGAAAAATCTAATACAACCAAACATGCAGCAGAATTTTGAATGATTGAGCCGGAAGTTGCTTTTTATGATTTGAAAAAAATAATAAAACTAGCAGATGATTTATTAAAAACAATTATTGCTAAAACAATGAAAAAATTACCAAAAGAATTCGCTTTTTTAGATGAAAAAAGCGGTAATAAATTAATTAAGAACCTTGAATTATTTCTAAATAATGAAATTAAATGCTTAGAATACAAGGACGCAATTGAAATTCTTCAAAAAAATAAAGATATCTTTGAGAATAAAGATATTTTCTTTGGTCTTGATTTAAATACAGAACATGAAAAATTTTTAGCAAATGATTATGCAAATGGCCCAATAGCTATAATAAACTACCCAAAAGAAATTAAAGCTTTCTATATGCATAACAATAAAGATGAAAAAACAGTAGCTGCTTTTGATATTCTAGTTCCAGGTATTGGAGAATTAGTTGGTGGTTCTCAAAGAGAACAAGATATTAATAAACTTATCAAAAGACTTGATGAAATAGGTATTAATAAAGATGAATTAAATTGATATTTAGATTTAAGAAGATTTGGAAATCCTGGTTCTGCTGGTTTTGGTCTTGGATTTGAAAGACTTATTATGTATGTTTGTGGCGTTGAAAATATAAGAGATGTAATTCCTTATCCAAGAACAGTAAGAAATATAAAAATGTAATTTTAAAAAATTAATATTAAAAATAGCTAGTTTTGTTGTTTTTAATATTTTTTTTATATTTTTTTACATATATAGTTGAATAGATTTAAACTATTCCAATTATATATGGAGGGGAAATGCTTTACAAATGAGGCAAAATTGTTTCAAAGAAAAATAATTATGTTATTTTTGAATCAAATAAAACTGGATACATTATTCATGTAGCAAATATTGATGATTTTGAGGTATTAAAATATCAAAAATTATTTTTGTTTCACCATAAAAATGAATATATTGAAACATATTATGGTTTTAATGAAATTAAAGAAAGAGTTCTTTTTAGTGATATTTTAAATATTCAGGGGATTGGACCCAAAACTGCTCTTTCTCTTCTTGCGAAAGGTATTAAAAGATTACTTTTATTAATTAAAAATGGTGATTGAGAAGAAATCTCAAAATATCCTTATATAGGTGTTAAAGCGGCTAGACAATTAATTTTTGAATTTCAAGCTAAATATAGTAAATGAACGGATGAAGAAAATATAACAAAACACGATTCAATCGAATTTACTAATAAAAAAGAATTAGAAAAAAATTTAAAAATTCTTGGATTTAATAATAATCAAATAGAAATGGCCTTAACTAAAACCACTAATAATGATAATTTAGAAAATATGATCGAGGAGGCGATAAAAATTATTGCTGATGAAGGAAGAAAAACAAAACAACTTATTAAGGCCTAATTTTTTTGAAGAATTTGTTGGACAAGAAAACATTATTAAGACTCTTAAAATTGTTTTCTCATCAGCGATAGAAAGAAAAACATATCCTGAACATATTCTTTTCTATGGCCCTCCAGGCCTTGGAAAAACAACGTTAGCAAACATTTTAGCTAATTTTTCTAAAAGAAATATAATTCATATCCAAGGGTCTCTACTTTTACAAAAAACTGATATATTATCATTATTTGCTAGTTTGCAAAAGGCTGACATTGTTTTTATTGATGAAATTCATACAATGAGCAAAAATCTAGAAGAATTGATTTATTCTATTTTAGAAGATTATGTAATTGATATTCCAATTGGTCCTGATGGAGAAAGAAAGATAATGAGGATGAAAGTTAATCCTTTTACATTGATAGCTGCAACTACAAAAATTTCTTTTATTTCTAAACCATTAAAAGATCGTTTTGGTCTTGTTCTAAAATTAGAACCGTATTCTAATGAAGAAATTACAAAAATTATTTTAAATTCTGCTAAAAAATTAAATTTTAAAGTTAGTGAAGAACAAGCATTGATAATTGCTAAGTATTCTAATTTTACACCAAGGATTGCTAATAGGCTTCTTAAAAGAATATATGATTTTTTTATATTTTATAAATATAAGGACTTAACTGTTAATTTAATTTATGAAGTTTTTGAATCATTATCACTTTATAGAAATGGACTAAATAATAATCATATTCAATATTTAAAGATATTAAGCCAAAATTTTGCTAAAGCAGGATTATCTATAAATACTATTTCATCCCTTTTAAACGATGATAAAAGAGTTATTGAAAACGATATTGAACCTGAATTATTAAATCATGGTTATATTATAAAAAGTTCAAGAGGTAGAACAATTACTTTAAAAGGTAAAGAATACTTGCAAACATATAAAACATTATTTATTTAGAAGTTGGTAAAACAACATTTTTACATCTTAAACATAAATCGTCTTTTATTTCTTCTTTTCTAAAATGGTTTCAACATCTAATGCATTTAAATGATTCGATTTTTTCAACACTTATAGATGAATCGTCTTTTATTTCAATGATCATTAAAAGATCTTTTAAATTAAGGCTTTTAATAAATGAAGATTTTAATGGAGCTTTAACGACTGCTTCATTAGATCTTTTTATATATCCTTCTTTTATTTTTTCTTCAATAATTTTATAAACTTGATTTTTTAAAGTGAAAAACTCTTTTCATTTTTCTTCTTCAACAAAAACCTCTTCTTTATTTATTTTATAAAATTCTTCCATATGAATTGATTTTTGTTTATTTTCTTTATTGAAAAACTGGTATGCTTCCTCACAAGTAGTAGGAATTATAGGAGATAAGGAAATTAAAATAAATTCTATTATTTGATATAAGTTATTTTGTACTTGTCTTCTTTCATTATTATCTTCTTTTTCTAAATATAGAATATCTTTAGTAACTGATAAATAAAAAGCCGATAAATCAGTTATAAAGCTGTTTAATTCTTTAACTACTGAAATAAAATTATAATTTTCATAATATTTCTTAACACGAATTTTTACATTATTAAGTCTTTCTTCAATTAAAAGGTGAAGCCCTGTTTTAGTCATTTCTTTATATTTATAATCAAAAATATTTCCTAACATGTGTTTAAGAGTGTTTCTTATCTTTCTATAAATCTCAATATTTTGTTCTAAAATATTATCTCCTATTGAAATATCTGAAACATACTCACTATTAGCAACTCATAATCTTAAAATATCTGAACCATATTTTTGAATAATTTTTTGAGGATCAACAACATTCCCTTTTGATTTAGACATTTTATTTCCCTTTTGGTCTAAAACAAATCCATGAGAAATAACTCCTTTATAAGGTGCTTTATTTTCAAAAGCAACAGAGTTTATAAGTGAAGAGTTAAATCAGCCTCTATATTGATCATTTCCTTCTAAATATAGATCATACGGATATGTTGAAACACCATCAATATCAACGGCATAGAATGATGAACCTGAATCAAATCATACATCCATTATGTCGTTTTCTTTAGTTCAATTTTTCCCTCTATATTTTGGTGGTAACAATTCATCTACTGTTTTATCAAATCAAATATTTGTTCCATGATCTTTTACAAGATTAATTACATAATCAAAAATTTCTTCAATTAAAACTGGTTCTTTATTTTCATCATAAAAAATAATTAAAGGCACTCCTCAAGTTCTTTGACGAGAAATAGTTCATTCATCTCTATTCTCAATCATTAACTTCATTCTCTTTTTACCTCATTGATTATAAAAATTAACTTTATCAAGTTGTTTGATTATTTTATCTTTAATATCTTTTATTGAAACGAATCATTGTGGTGTTCCTCTAAAAATAATTGGTTTATTTGTTCTTCAATCATGTGGATAAGAATGTTTTATGAATTTAAGTGATAATAGATTTTTTCTCTCTTCTAAAAATAAACCGATTTCTTTATTAGCGTCTTCATAAAAGATGCCATTAAACATTTTGGCATTATTATTAATGGTTCCATCATCTGCTATATGCATAATCATTTCTAGTTTTTCTTTTTTACCAATTAAAAAGTCATCTTCTCCAAATAGTGGAGCTATATGAACTATTCCAGTTCCTACTTCTAGTGAAACGTGGTGTCCATAAACTATAGGACATAATAAATTATTTAATGGTGAACGATATTTAGACTTTACAAGATCATTATTATTTAGTGAAGAGATAATTGAAGTGTTTTCTCATTTAAGTTCTTCTATTACTTTTTCAAATAATTCTTCAGCAACAATATATTTTTTGTCATTATATAAAAATTTTATATATTTAAAGTCTTTACCAATAGCGGCTCCACTATTTGCTAATAATGTTCATGGTGTTGTTGTTCAAATAATTAGATTATCATTTTTTTCAATATCACCGTGTCCTTGTTCAATTAAAAAAGAAACTAATATCGATGGTGAACGGTGATCATGATATTCTACTTCAGCTTCTGCTAGTGCTGATTGAGAAGAAGGAGATCAATAAACAGGTTTTAGACCTCTATATATAAGTTTTGTCATTATCAATTTTTTGAAAATTTCTAATTGCTTTACTTCATAAGAAGGATCTAATGTTTTATATATTTTTTTAAAGTCTGTAAGAAGATTAAGTTTTTCAAATTGATTTTTTTGAATATTAATTTGTTCTAATGCATATTTTTCAGCTTCTTTTCTTAAAGTTAATGGATCTAAATCTTTATGACTTCTCTTTCCTTCTTGAAGCATTTTATTTTCAATAGGTAATCCGTGAGTATCTCATCCAGGCACATAAGGACAATAAAAATTATTTAATGTTTTATATCTTACAATAATATCTTTTAAGATTTTATTCATGGCATGACCTATATGAATATCTCCATTAGCATAAGGAGGGCCATCATGAAGAATAAATGAAGGATTGTTTTTATTTTTCTCAAGAAGATTTTGATATAAATTTATTTTTTTTCAAAAATCAGAAAAATGAACATCCTTTTCAACAAGATTTGCTCTCATTGAAAATTCGCTTTGAGGAAGTAGTAAAGTATTTTTGTAATCTTTTTGCATATAGGCCCTTAAAATATAATTTCTTTTATTATAATTTATTTTAAAAAATAAAATAAATTAATTAGTAGTTTTTTAAATAATATTTTTGTTGAAATTAATTGAATAAAAAAAATAGCAAATTTTACTTTGCTATTTTAAATTATTTTTTATTGTTTTATAAACAAGATTATTTTTTAACCTCTTTTGCTTCTTTTTCCTTCAAGTTTATTTTTAATTAATTTTCTATAAGTTAAAGGAGCTGCAATAACAAGAATTGTTAATATTCCAGCTGATACACCAATTGCTGTTGCAATTGTAGAAATAAAGTTAGATGATTCAATTAATCCTGAAACAATATATGAATTTGTAATATTATTTTTAATTATTATTGTTGGGCTTGTTGTTGTTAATTTATAAGTAATTACATCTCCATTTGATAACATCGCAATTGATTGATCTGGAGAAATTAATTGTCCATTTCTGTATCAAGAAATAATTATTCCTTTAGCAAGTAATTCTTCTGCTAGTGTTGGATTATTAACACTGAAACTTCCGGCTCCATTTGTTCCTGTATATGTAAGTTTAATTGCTTCAATATTTTGAAGTAGATTTCCTTCTAATACTATTTCGCCTTCAACTAGTCCATTAATTGTAAATCCTTGTGTTTCGGGATAAATTTCAGTTCCTTCTACATATTTATTTCCATTTCCTTCAAGACCAAATTGTGGATCAAATGTTACTGCTCCTGTTTTATCAACATTAATAACGGCAAATTTTTTATTAGCTGAAGTATGAGCAACTGTATTGTAATAATCTGTTGCAAGTGGTTCACCACTTTGTGATTTTAGACGTCATTCAACTTTTTCACCATTTTTTAAACTAGTGATTCTTGTTTTATCAGGAGTTCAATCAACTTTTACTTTTTTATTTATATCTCAAACTCTATAAACGAAGTGGAATCTAGTTTGACCAGGAACAGCATCATTTGGATTTAATAATTCATCTGAAAGATCTTCAGGAGGATTTCCGCTTCCTGTTTTAACCGCTACAAAGAAAGTTCCTTGTCCATCTCAAATAGGGTTTTCACTATTAATATTTGTTACTATTTTTAAATCTTTAAAAATATCTGTATTAGGAGCAGCTATTTCTAATTCATTAACTATTCAACTAGCTATTGAAGAAGAAGGTCCAATTAAAACAAAATTAGGATCAACCGGAACTAGTGCTATTAAAATTCTATCTCCATTTGATAAGTCTTGTAATTGTGATAAATTAAGATTTGTTCCGTTATAAAAGAATGTTTCATCTTTATTTTTTCTTTTTAAAGTTACTCTAATTCTTAATCTTCCTTGAGATTCAGTTGTTAATCTTTTAACAGCTTCTTCCCCTTGAAGAGTAATACTTGTATTACCATTATCTTCTATGAATTGAATTTTAATATTAGTATCAGCTGTAATAAAAGCTTTCCCGTTTTGTGGAGTAGCTTCTCCTGTAGTTTCATATTTAATCGGATCAGGAATTTGAACTGACATTACAAGATTAGGATTAATATTTAATGGATATTTAGCATTTGTAATTTTTTGATTAAAAGGTTTTGGAGTTGAAGTATCTAAAATAAAATCTTTTTTAGCTTTTATTGCTATTGAAAATGTTTGATTTTGGAATAATATTCCTTGTTTTGCATTTACAGCACCTGAGTTAAGATTATAAATAAATGTTGCAAATGAGTCGGGAACTTCAGTTAAATCAAGATTTACTGTAGGTCCTGTTTCTAATGGATCTGATGGAATAGTTTTAGTTGAATCTGTATAATAAATTCTTACTTCTGTTAAAGGACTTCCTGTTTCAGGACCAATAACATCATAATATAAAGTAGGAACTCTTTTTACAATTGGTAATCCATTATTATCTAAAATAAAGGTTCCATCTGGTCTTGTGTAAAATTCTGTTCTTACTTGAAGAATTAAATCTACTCCTAAATAATTGTCTTTATTATCTCTTTCAACATTTATTTTATTAATATAAATATCTCCATCAATTAAATCAAATTGATTTGAATATTCATTATTTCTTAGTTGTGGAGTAGCAATTGTAATTTGGCTTTGATTAATCATTAAATTAATTACTCTTGTAGAAAGTGAATCATTTAATTTGATATCTTTAATTTCAAATTTAGAACTTTCTTTCATTCTAATTCTTCCAGCTACAAATTGTCCTACTTTTAAATTAGAAGGGAATTGAATAGTCCCACCCTGACCATCAGGAGCACCTACTTTTATTCAACTATCTTCAGGAAGTTTATTTAATTCTTCATCTGATAAAACAGTATTACTTATATGGAATTCAACATAATATTGTCCAACTAAATCTGGATCTCTATCAAGAACAGTAGAAGCTAATTCTGGAGCAGTTCCTCCATCATATCATAAATTAACTTTTCCTTCTCCTTGATATCCTTCAAATTTAACTACTAATTTTGCAGTTCCAAAAGGATTATCTTTAATTGTTTTAATATCAAGTGAAACACTGAAACTGAAACCACCATTTTGAAGAACATTATTTTTATAAACATCATATCCTGTTTTAGCAATTATTTTAATTCCGAAGAATTGATCTACCGCTGAATTTGAAATAGGATCGAATCCTGTTGTTTTAAATCCTGTTGGACCAAATAATTTGTGTGCTTCATCCATTACAAATTCACCATTACCTGTTCCTTTTTTGGTTGTATAGTAAATCTCAAATGGAACAATAGCTGGATCTTGATAAGGGGCAAATTGTGCAGCTAATTTCGCTCCTGCTGTGGTGAATTCAAGAAGTGGAATTGCATTTGTTCCTGTTATTTTAAATCCGGCTGAATCAAAATCAGGAACTTTAGATAAATTAATATATCCTTTAAATCCATTATTAGCGGCTGAAGATAAAATTGGTCTAAATAATGTAGGATCTTCAACAAATGCTGTATTAATAATACCTACTCCATCAACTTTTAAACGATATTCTACAAATTTAGTAGGGTCGATTGAATATCTTGCTTTAACTTTATTTTTTAGAAGAATAAAGTTATTTGCATCTAATGCACCTTCTAATGTTTTTAATTTAGCTATAAACTCTGTTTGTAATAATCATTCTTTATTATCAACTGTATATTGAATTTGAACAAATTCTCCACCTGGAATTGATGTTAAATTATTTTTAAATGTATTTTCATCAATTGTTGCATCAAATAAGTTTCCTGAAAAAATAATTTGATCTAATCATACATTTTGTACATTTATATATGTAAATATTTTTGAAGTATCAATTGAATAAACTCTATTAGCTGTTTGTTCAAGTGTATAAGCTGGTTTAACTCTATATGCTACTGATAATTTTTTAATAGTAGGTTCAAGTTTTGTTGGTAATACTGAAGTTCAAGTAGCATTATTTGTTTGTTCTATTTGTGATAATTGAGGATTGTCTACTATTGATCAAACAAGTTCAAGTCCTGGAGATAATGGTCCTCCTGGAGCTGGTTTTAATCCATCTGGAATTATAATAGTTAAATCATCTGAACTACCTACGGCTGTAATTTCTGCTGGAAGAGTTTCATAATTTGCTTTATTAATAAATATTTTAACTTTTGCTGCAGCTGTTAAATCTTGTGTTTGAAGAGTTTCAGGCATTTCTGTTGAAAGAATATATGTTTGTCCTGCATTTGAATAACTAGGATCAATAAAGAATTTCGCTCTAATTTGGTTTGTATTAAAATCAGTTGTTTTAGCAGCTAATAATGTTTTAAATTCTGTTAAAGTAAATCATGTTTTTGTTGGATCAGTTTCATCAAGAGGAAGACCTTCAAGACTAGTTCCTCCACCAATTGCATATAAAATTTGTAATGGAATATCTGCTGGAAGTTTTTCTCTAGTTACAACAGCTTGAATTGCCGCTGTATTTACTGCTTCATCTAAAATTAACATTTTAGTATTTCCACCAATTGCTGCTTTAATTGAAGTATAGTCTGCTGGTTGAATCAGAATTTGAACTGGTAAATTAACATTTAATTGGACTGCAGTTGAAACATTTGTAGTATTAACATCCGCATCAAATGTAATATCAGTAATTGATGTTAAAGCAAATCTTCACATTAAAACTGGTTTCCCATTTGTATCTTTATTAGGTAATGATTTTGGAAGATTATTATTTTGACCTGGTTGTCATCAAAATGGGAAAGTAGTAGGATTTAAATCAACAGATAAATCTCCTCTTAAATTAAGATTTGTTCCAAATAATAAAGCTGCTTCTTCATTAGTTAATCCTGTTTTTATAATTGCTGTAATTTTTTCAGTAGAATCTCCAGGAGCAAATGTAGTTTCATTTTTAGTTAAATTTGCAAGAGCATTAGTTACATCAACAAATGATTTAAAGTTTGTAATATCTAAAGTCGCTTCTTGCATATTTCCTACATATTCAATAATAAAACCAACATATGGTTGTGATGTTGAAGGAGGATTAGGATTAGGAGGTGGTGTTCCTTCTTTTAAAAAGTATTTTGCAGTAATTTGTCTTTCGCTAGGTAATATTAAATCTTTATAATTTAATAATGCAGCTTTAAGTTCTGTAAATGAATATCATTCTTTTCCTTGAATAAGTTCTATAGGTTTTGTAGTTCCTATTTTATATCTAATTTCTAAATGTGCATAATCTGGATATGCTCCTGTAAGTGAAGATGTTTCATCTAAATCATTTATTTTTCTTGTATTTCCAGTTGGTTTTAAATTAGTTATTAGAGTTTGTGAATTTACAGTATAAACAATAGTAATACTTAATGGAGTTACATTAATTAAAACTTTATCTACTTCTGTACTTGTAATAACTTTAAGCTGATTTGTAGTAATTCTCATTGCTAAATATGGAGTAACACCAATATTTGTTGGATATGTAGTAAGGTCATCTAAAACTAAATCTTTTCAATCAGCATCAGTTGTTGGAGCATTATTAGTTGTTCATTGTAAAACAATACCATTTGATTCTAATATTTTAAATGCTGTTTTATCAAATCCTTCTGGGAAAATAACATTTGTTATATTTGTAGCTGTTCCTGTAATAGTTACACGTTTATCTTTAAGAGCGTTAAAATAAACTAAAGTATGTACAAATGAATTAACATTTGTTGCTGCTAATTGCTGTTCAGTAGTATCTGAAATTCTTCACCCTTGTCCAGCTGATGTTGCTTTAACTCTATAATTAGTTTTAATATTTTGTAAATCTGAAAGAAAAATATTAATTGGATAATTAGGAAGAATTGCATCTAATTCTGTTTTTGTAAATCAAACTTTTGCTGCATTAGTAACATCTAATTTAAGATTATTTATATTGTAAATAATTTCAACATTTGCTGTAACTTCATCTTGAGTATTAGTATTATTACCTGGAACAAGTGAAGCAGTTTCATTTATTCCTAAAGCTATTGTTGAACCAGTTAAAACAGTTTTTGTTAAATTTGCTTCAAGTAAATCAATAAATTTAGGTTTTTCTATTTGAGGTTCTACTGCTTTATGAGTTCATGAAGGATTAGAAATTTCTGTAATTGTTTTTGAAGCATCAAGAACAACAAATTTTAATCATATAGTTGGTGGTTGACCAAGATTAACTGGTACTGCAAATTTATCATTTCAATTATGTGTATATGCAGAATCAACAGGAGGGTTAGTTGAAGGTCCAAAAGCAAATTTTAATTCAATTCCTAGAGTTTTTAATTTTGCTTTATCTTCTGGAGTTACTGAAGCTATAGTTAATTCAGTTACTGAATCTGGTCTATCATTAACACCAAAAGTAATTTTTGCAAATTCAAGTTTTGTTTGTAGTGCTGAAATATCAATATAGTTTTTAATTGTTAATTTTTGAGCATCTGTATAAAGATGATTTACTTGAGTTTGATTGTTTGGAAAAATATAATTACCAGCATTAGTAATTCCTGGTTTAATAATGAATCTCGCTTTTAATTTAAATGTATTAGGAAATTCAACTGGATAACCGGTTCTTTTAATAAATAAACTTGGCGATATAAGTTTTAATCTATTAATTAAATCTCCTTGTGAATATCATTTTTCATCATTTGGCTCTGATTCTACATTATTTACTAAATCTCAACCAACTGAAAATTGTAAATCTACTATTGAAGATAATGAAGCAAGATTAGTAATTGCACTTGTATCAATTGTTAAATCTTTTGTATTCCCACCAAAAACAATATTTATTAAATCAGCTTCTGTTAAATTAATTAAAATTTTAATATTTTTAGGGGTTACTATTACCACTTTCCCATCATTAGCCATATCAAATGTAACATTATTATTTCCAGCAACAATTTTAACAGCTAAATAAGGAGGGTTTCCTAAATCTATTTTATTAGTTGCTCCTGCTGCAAAATTATAATCTATTCAATCACTATTTCCTGGAGTTTGTTTATTTGTTCATTGGAATTTTATTCCAGCTCCTATTATTTTAGTAAATTCAGCATCTGTTGTTGAAAATGGTCAATTAATAGCTGTTATATTAGAAGAATCTGTTCCAGTTACACCTATACCATCAGCACTAGCACCTACTTTAACAAGTTCTGCATAATAAGTATCCATATGCATAAAAGGAATAAGACCTGATATTTGTGCAGTTGTTGCTACGTGTTCTGTTCCATCACTAACTGTATAATCACTTCCTGATTTAACTGAATATTTCATTTGTATAGTTTTTATATCATCTAAAAAAAAGTTCTTTTTAGAAGCAGCTAAAGCAGCTATAAAATCGGCTTTTGTATACCAATTTGTTGCACTAAGTGAATTTAAATTATATAAAATTTCTACATTAGTTTTTATTAAAGCAGTTTGAGTTGGATCGCCATTTCCAGAAACTAGAGCTTGATCTTCATTATTAATTACTATGTCTTTAGTATTTCCTGTAAAAGTAATTTTTTCAAGATTAGTTTTTAAAACATTTAATGTTGTTGATACTACATTTCTTATTTTAACTTGAAAAGTTGTAGATGTATCTGCATTATAATTTGTAAGAACACCATTAACATAATATGTAGGGAATGAAAGTTGTACAGTTACTTCTGTATTAGTTGCATTTCAAACAGGATTACCTTTCATTTCTAATGGTAATAAAGAAAGATCAGTTATATCAACAATATAATTAGCAAAAACTTTTTGTTTTTTTATAAATGTTTTAAATTTAGGTGATAATGTTCTAATTTCTGTAAAAGTAAGAGTATTCTGAGCATCTAATACTGATGTTTTTATGTCTTTTGTATTTCATATTGGAACATTATTTGCTTTTGTTGATTTTATTCTTAATTGAGATGGTTGATTTTCTGGAATAACATTATTAGTAGCGTGATCAACTATTAATTTTGCTTCAGTTGAAGTATATAATATTGATGTTATTTCTTCGCCGTTTGAATCTTTAGAAATATTAATTGCATTAAAAGGACCTTTTTTATTAGTATCAATTGTTCCTAATGTTTTTGAAGTAAAACTTGCACCACCATTATTAGTTGTAATGTTTGAAGCTCATGTATTACCAAAAGATATTTCTTTAAATTCTGTTCCATTTGCAGTTGGATCATTAATAGAGGCTGAAGTTCCTGCATTATCATTGAAAGTAAATCCAGAATTTCTAATATTTAAGGCTACTTTATCTTTTTGTCAGTATGGTTGTTGAAGAACTTGGAAAGCACCATTATTATATGATGAATCACTAAAGTAACCTGTTGGAATTGAAAAATCCATTGTAGCTGAACTTCGGGTTGTACCAGAAATTACTATAGGATTTGGATCTTTAATAAATGATGATTGTAATACTGTTGTTATAGCATTATATGTTTTATCTTGAGAATAAAATGATCCATGAGAAAATCATCCTTTTTTATTAAAGGCATTTGTTTGAGAAGCATTTGTTGGATTATTAAAATTAAGTATTGATGAACCAATTGTTGATATTAATGATACATCAGAAAATTTTGTACTTGCAAATCCGGCAACAGATGCTGAATATACATACTCCATTGTTCATGCAGTACTATTCATTATTGAACTCTCAGTTAAAGGATTTGTAGGATCTTCTGAAATTTTAAGAAGAACATGGTGAATATTGTTTCCGTTTTCATAAGTAGTTCCATTAAAAGAAATAGATAAATCAACACCTAAATATTCATTACCATTAATAAAATTAGAAGATATATTATGAATTTTAAATTTGCTTGCTGCTGTAAATTTAGCAGTTGTAGTACTTGGATTAGGATTAACTAAAATATCTCTATTCATTAAAGCTGCTACAAGTTTAGTACTAAAATCAGTTCCTCATCTTTTAATATCAGGAGCAGTATTTTGACTATTAAATCGAGCTCTTGTTAATCATTTTGAATTTGCTCCATTATTATTTAAAATTGAACTTGTAGGAGTTAATAGATTATTATCTTTAAGTGCCCTATTAACAATTCAATATTCTGTTTTATTAATATTTGGGACAGGAACAATTGCTATATTAGAAGCTAATTTTTCTTTTGCTTCAGTACTATCATAAGTTTCAATTGCATATGAATTACCAAAATTAAGAATACCGGTATTAGGATCTAAAGTAGTAATTGATGCAACTAATTCATTATTTCCTTTTAAAAATCATGCAATAACTTGATTATTAAATGAATCATATGTTACATCAATAATATTTATTAGATCTGCAGAAGATCAAAAATAAGTTGCTGAATTAATTTTTCCCTCGCGAGAAACTGACATTATAGGATTAATATTAGAATAGTGTCTTGAAGGGACGTTAGTTGATGTTACTATAAACCCATTATCATAAGGAATAGAAATTGGGCGAATCATTGTTTGTTTTATTAAAATTTTATCCAATATTCATTGAGGTCTAGAAAGTGTTGGATTCGAAACAAGTCAGGAATGATCATAAGGCTTTACTGAAGCTGTGTTAAAAGAAATACCACTACCATTTTTATCACTAATTAATTCAATAGGGTCAGTTACTGGTTTTGAAATATTATTTGTTTTAAATCCTTTTATTATTATTGATGAAATAACTTGTTTACTAGTTTTATTGTAAATAGAAAAAACAGCTTGTCCTAAAGCATTATCTTTTCCTGTAACTGTTAATTCAAAATTTGAAGGAAGACTATTATTAAGTGTACCGTCTTGATAAATATTTACATAAGTTGGGGCTTGAACATTTGTAATAGAAGAAGGTAAAACATTTTTATTTACTCCTGTTTTTTCAATTAAATATGCATTTACATCAAAGGTAGAACGAAATCCTGATATTTCATATTCAAAAAATCTAGTTCCTGTTTTAATTAAATTTCCACCATTATTATCATCTAATCCTGCTGCAGTTTTAAATTGAGAACTATTAAGAATATTATTATCAAAAACTCTTTGATTATATTGTTTTGCTGTATTTATTTCTTGTCTAACATTAAAAGTAATTTTTATTTTTCCAGATTGATTATCATATTGAGCATTTATTGTTGATGTTTCATCTCAAAATTTTGGAGCATTAATAGAATTTAAATTTAAAAATTTTGATTTATCATTTATTACTTTATTTAGTGCTTCTTGTGCTGTTAAATTTTTATCAAATTTAGTTTCATCTACTACACCGCCTGTTAATTGAGGAACTCCTTGAGTTGAAGTGTTTTGAAAATTAGGCAAAATACGTCATACATTATTTACATCCATATATCCTATTACATCTAAAACCATAAATTTAATATTTGCAGCAGGAGCATTTGCTCCTGTTTCCATATTAAGTAAGGGTTGATTAGCTGGATTGATAGAAGAACCATTTCCAGGTTGAGTATAAAGCTCTGGCATTGTTCCTATATTCGCCATGCCTATAGGACCTTGAGTTATATAAGTTAATCCTTGTGAAACAGTTGAGCCAGAATATGTTTTTTGAGCAAATGTATCTGATGTTCCAAATGGTTTTCTTATTAAAACTTTTACTAATCTATCATTAGCATCAGTTTGACTTAATTGAAAAGATTGAATATCTCAATGTGTAGCACCCAATTTTTTTCTTGCTGTTGCTGTTGTAAAATTTTTATAATCAATAGCCCTTGATTGTAAAGATGTTAGATTTATTTTCGAAGCTTGAAGATTAATAAAACCAGCTGCTTGAACAGAATTATTAAGTAATTCATTATAAACTGGATCTCCTTGAAATAAATTTATTTCAAATTTATCAGAAGGATTAATGCTTGTTGATAATTTTAAAATCGTATTGTTTTGTCCATAATTATAAACATCTAAAATATCTTTAATTGCTTTACCTTCATAATTAACAGCGAATACAGTATTATTATTTCAAAGAATAGGGGAAGTACCTATATCACTTATTTTTGTATCTTTTCAGGCAGAATCTACATAATTCTTATTGGTTTTGTTATTTAAATTTAAGGATTCTTGATTAAGCCCTAATAATAAGGCCGGCAATACAATAGCAGAGGCTGTTGTAACACCAACACCTAATCCTAATAAAGTTTTTTTCTTATTTTTTTTGATCATAAACTCCCCTTTTATATAATTTTATAATAAAACTAGTGATTTTTTTTATGAAAGTTAGTTGCTGTCCTTTTATGAAAAAATACATAAAAATATAGTATAATAAAATTATATTTTTAATTTATTTCTTATTATTTTATAAATAAAATTATATTTTATTCTTTTTTAAGACTTCTTTTTCCTTCAAGTTTATCTTTCATTAATTTTCTATAAGTTAATGGTGCTGCAATAACGATAATTGTTAATATTCCAACCGATACACCAATTGCTGTTGCAATTGTAGATATAAAGTTAGATGATTCAATTAATCCTGAAACAATATATGAATTTGTAACATTATTTTTAATTATTATTGTTGGACTTGTTGTTGTTAATTTATAAGAAATTACATCTCCATTTGATAACATCGCAATTGATTGATCTGGAGAAATTAATTGACCATTTCTATATCAAGAAATAATGATTCCTTTAGCAAGCAATTCTTCTGCTAGTGCTGGATTATTAACACTGAAGCTTCCTGCTCCATTTGTTCCTGTATATGTAAGTTTAATTGCTTCAATATTTTGAAGTAAATTACCTTCTAATACTATTTCACCTTCTACTAATCCATTAACTGTAAATCCTTGTGTTTCTGGATAAATTTCTGTTCCTTCTACATATTTATTTTCATTTCCTTCAGGACCAAATTGTGGATCATAAGTTACTGCTCCTGTTGAATCAACATTAATAACAGCAAATTTTTTATTAGCTGAAGTATAAGCAACTGT
>JBOFZK010000049.1:0-1169 GCA_051655145.1 Metamycoplasmataceae bacterium | reverse complement strand
ATCTAAATGCAAAAAAAAAAAATTATAATAAACTGAATAGACCATTAAAAATTAAATAAAATAAAAAGTCTGGACAAAAAATAAAAAACAAGCAAATTTTTATATTATAATTATATATAAAATATATATAAAATCGATTATAATTGATGATGAAGTTTGTTGTCGATTAGCTGGACTGTTCAAGTTGCAGGTCAGCGTGACAGCCGCTTGCGAAACGGCTGAAAGTACCGGTCAAACGGTAGCAGAATTTATTATTATAATTTTTTTTTTAAAGTCCCAATTCACCCAAGGCACCAAAGAAGACAGTAACAAACAAACGCTAAATCTGAAAATAACAGCAGCAATAAACGATAAAAAACAAAAAACAAAACTCTGTTGTGGTTCGTACACCAATGCATAGTTTTCCCTTTTTTTCTTAATTAAGCCTGTTAGCTTGCTGCGTTTCTCCGTTTCATTCTCTTTATACAGCATTTGTCTACTGCAACGGTAAATTAGCCGTTTTCAGACGTGATTTCCTGCAACTTCGCTTCGTTCGAATGCTTGTTTTCAGTGTTTGTATATTTAAAGTATGCAGATATCATTTAATTACTATGCACAATTAAATTAACTATATATTCTAAAAACATCACAACTGAATGTCATTTTTTAAGAAACAAAAATTGTCAAAACTGTTACATTTTAGTGATTATTTTTTGATGGTTGAGTGAAAACAATACAAACATTGATTTACACAAATTGCTTCAATTGAATTTGTTCAAAGGGAGAAATCATAAAATGTCAAAATTATTGCTTTTGCATAGAAATAAATGTATTATATTTTATTAGAATATATGTATAAGTATATATGGTGGCGGGGTGACGTTATGTCACCACCCTGACCTCACGCTACTCATAATTATGATGTCATTGTTCCAATGACAGTCCAAGGTCTTACTCCTCTTCTACCACAGTATCCAGCCAACGACTAGAGATGAACAACAGAATAACAAAAATGAAAAGAAAATCAGTTTGGATTAAGTAATTTCTGCTACCTTTTCCTTTATTCTTTGTTAATTCCAAGTTTTTAATTACTGAAGGCAGGATATTAAGTTTAAGTTAAAAAGGAATATGGAGGGAGGCGGGGTAATGAAGCAGTAGCAAATAAATAAATAAATAAATAAATAAATCAG
>JBOFZK010000048.1:0-1615 GCA_051655145.1 Metamycoplasmataceae bacterium | reverse complement strand
ATAAAAAATAAAAAATTAAAAAATAAATAAAAAAAATGCTGCACTTCTATTTCAGTGTTCGAAGGGTCGCCAAAATGTTAAAAGTAGGCGTGGCTGGATAGTTATATACAGGCTGAAGTACAGTATGGTTTCTATTTAGAATGTATGTTGTTATTTATGAAATCTAATTTTTCAATGCCACTTTTGCCTCTGGCTTAATGTTAAAAGCCACAAAGAACATTTACTTAAATGTAATTAAATAATGGCACTACTACTGGTATTCAAACAAGTAATGTAATTTTTTTGTAAATATGTAAATATCAAAATATTAAGACTTTTCTTAATAATAATAAATTCACTAGTAAGTTCTTATCACCTTGCCCTAAATATTTCATACTTTTAACTTTCACCTGATGTTTTTACAGTCAGTCAAAGAATTCGGGACGATTTAATAATATATATACACATACTGTATAAAACTACAGATAAAGCTCTTGGTCATGGAGCTTCCATTCTCATGAAATGCAAATTATTAATAAATAAAATAAAAGATAAAAGCTTTTATTATAATATTTTTTAAAAAATTATATAGCATGATTATCACATATGCAGTTCCACTGATAAAACTACAAAAGTGAAAATGTGGTTTTTGCTATCTTTTCGTTATTACACTGGTTCTTCAGATTTCAAAATAAAATCTCATAAAGATACTACTAAATATAATTGTCACACAAGTTGTTTATTTTTGACTATGATGACCACTATGATTTAGGAAATGTATATCATATGAAATGTACAAATGACCTCATAACCTAATGCCATTACAATAACATCATTGTGCTACCCTGCACACAATTGGTTTTCGATTTGACTGCAGCCATCTCACACAACTGCAACTCTTCCTAATGTATTCAAAACCAACACATTTTTGTTTCTTCTGTGCAGCTCTGCATCAAGATTCAAATGTTAGTTTCACTGACTGGTTCTACAAGGTGTTAAGTATTTTCTGTCACTTTGGACTTTTAGGCTCACGGACACATTTCCAGCCTGGCAATTTGGTGTTGCATACATTTAGATTTCCAATTGTTTTATGGATGATGGGAGTTAAATAGCAAATACTGATTTTCTTTTAATGTTAAATATATATACCTCTACTTCACAGAAATAGGTAAAAATAGTTGGTGTCATAAAGTGAATTGCTATTTATATTTACAGTATCTCACAAAAGTGAGTACACCCCTCACATTTCAGCAGCCATTTTAGTATCTTAAGAGACAATATTTATAATTATGTTTATTATATATTATTACATTCAAGTGCAAATTCATAAATGCAGATAACATACAGCAAAATACATGCTTACCGAAGTATTTATATATTACATCTGTTCTAGTTTATTAAATCTTAATGCCTTTTGACTACTCTCAAAGTTATTCTGGATCTTAATTCTGAATTATTGAAGTTGTAATCTCAATTTTTTTTAGACCATAATTGCTTCTCAGTGTACCAGTTCGAATACAAGTAAGTCATTAAAAAAAATATATGACCTTTAGTGTCCTTCATATACCATTACAATTTCTTATATAAAACACAAAGAAATATATATGTATTTTATTTGTTACCTTTTCTTTTGAAT
>JBOFZK010000047.1:0-1253 GCA_051655145.1 Metamycoplasmataceae bacterium | reverse complement strand
TCCTGTTCCTTCCGTCTCTTCTGCAGCTCACTGGACTGCTGCAGAATGGACTCAAATCCACCCGAGCCTGTCGCTGATTCAGCTCCTTCTGCTCCTGCAGGTTCTCTAGAAGTTCCATCTCCATCTTTTAGGCCCCTTTTTGGGTTCTCTAACACCTGGGGAATGAACACTGAAGCATTTAGGACTATTGACACATTTTACTGGAAACAATGAAACACACTGTGAGGGAGTTACTACACATTACCTGAAAGTTTCTCGTTGCACCACTTTCAATTCTGTAATCGTTGTTTTCAGGGTCGGTCTGTTTGAGTACAGGAACGAACACAAAATATACAGATGAACATTCCATCATCTCTCGGCCTCTGTATCTTTGTATATGTTTCTGTGCCTGCAGTCAGGATGTCTGTGGATTTCTCATAAGCACGAGCCTTTTTAAGACTTTTAAGCATCTTTTTCACGTTTTCCTGCTCCTGATCAGAGTCCGAGTTTGAATCCGACTCTGAATCCTTCAGCCTTTTCGTCTGCGCCATCTCCAGCATTTCTGACTCAATTCCTGGATCTTCCGTTTGGCCTGGCAATTGGACTGTGGGTGGTAGCCAGACGTCAGGTTGACAGACACCACCAGTAGTCGAAAAGAAAGCCCTCCAGACGTGTAAACTGGGGCAATTGGACTGTGGGTGGTAGCCAGACGTCAGGTTGACAGACACCACCAGTAGTCGAAAATAAAGCCCTCCAGACGTGTAAACTGGGGCCCGCGGTTGGAGACTATCTCTTCCGAGAGGCCGAAGTTCCGAAAGACGTGCTGGAAGAGGGCCTCCGCTGTCTCAAGGGTGGTTGGTAGGCCCTTCAGGGAGATGAACCGACAGGCCTTCGAGAAGGGCTCAACCACCACCAGGATGCAGGTGGGTAAAATAACTGGTGCGCAGTACCACACTGCAGGTGGGGTTGTTCCACAAGGAGGAGATCCAGTTCTCTCTCATCCTCCTCCTGCTCCTGTTTCTTCCGTCTCTTCTGCAGCTCACTGGACTGCTGCAGCATGGACCCCCGAGCCTGTCGCTGATTCAGCTCCTTCTGTTCCTGCAGGTTCTCCAGGACTTTCATCTCCATCTTTGAGTCCCGTTTTCTGTTCTCTAACACCTGGGGAAGGAACACTGAAGCATTTAGGACTATTGACACATTTTGCTGGAAACAATGAGACACACTGTGAGGGAGTTACTACACATTACCTGACAGTTTCTCGTTGCACCATGCTC
>JBOFZK010000046.1:0-1134 GCA_051655145.1 Metamycoplasmataceae bacterium | reverse complement strand
TCTATACACTGTATTACTCTATAAAACTCTTTATACACTGTATTACTCTATAAAACTCTCTATACACCGTATTACTCTATAAAACTCTCTATACACTGTATTACTCTATAAAACTCTTTATACACCGTATTACTCTATAAAACTCTCTATACACCGTATTACTCTATAAAACTCTTTATACACTGTATTACTCTATAAAACTCTTTATACACTGTATTACTCTATAAAACTCTCTATACACTATATTACTCTATAAAACTCTATACACTGTATTACTCTATAAAACTCTCTATACACTGTATTACTCTATAAAACTCTCTATACACTGTATTACTCTTTATAACTCTCTATACACTGTATTACTCTATAAAACTCTATACACTGTATTACTCTATATAACTCTCTATACTCCATAACACTCTCTGTACACTGTATTAATCTATAAAACTCTTTATACACTGTATTACTCTATAAAACTCTCTATACACTGTATTACTCTATATAACTCTTTATACACTGTATTACTCTATAAAACTCTCTATACACTATATTACTCTTTATAACTCTCTATACACTGTATTACTCTATATAACTCTCTATACACTGCATTACTCTATAAAACTCTTTATACACTGTATTACTCTATATAACTATACACTGTATTACTCTATAAAACTCTCTATACACTGTATTACTCTATAAAACTCTCTATACACTGTATTACTCTATAAAACTCTTTATACACTGTATTACTCCTTATAACTCTCTATACACTGTATTACTCTATAAAACTCTTTATACACTGTATTACTCTATAAAACTCTTTATACACCGTATTACTCTATAAAACTCTATACACTGTATTACTCTATAAAACTCTCTATACACTGTATTACTCTATAAAACTCTCTATACACCGTATTACTCTATAAAACTCTCTATACACCGTATTACTCTATAAAACTCTTTATACACTGTATTACTCTATAAAACTCTCTATACACTGTATTACTCTATAAAACTCTTTATACACTGTATTACTCTATAAAACTCTCTATACACCGTATTACTCTATAAAACTCTCTATACACTGTATTACTCTATAAAACTCTTTATACACCGTATTACTCTATA
>JBOFZK010000045.1:0-1062 GCA_051655145.1 Metamycoplasmataceae bacterium | reverse complement strand
CATGGGAAGAGTTAGAAATATTTTCTTTGGAGAGTCAGGTTTTTGATACCAAAATGTAATAGAGGAGTCCGTAATATCAGTAATCCTATATTCAGCTATTGCAGGACGCGCGAGATATCGTCCAATATATTTAGCAATTTCAAAAATATTATTAATTTTTTTATCAGATTTTACATAGAATCCATCGTTGTATTTACGATAACACAAAGAAATTTTATTTTTTAAATTTATATTATTAGTAATTTTAGCAAAATTTGCGATAATATCTAGTGAACATTTTTGCCAAGATTTTTTAAGCGCAGGGTATGGAATAGATTTAAGTTCTTTCCATTGATCATTTTTTTTATATCCACCATAAGTAAAAATACAATGAATATGAGGGTTCCAATCAAGATTTCTTGAAAATGTATGAATATTAATAATAGCTCCAAAAGAATGGATACCAGATTTTTTAAATACATATTTAAGAGACTGATAAGCAGCTTTAGCAAGATCTTGAAGTTTAAACCGATGGGAAAAGAAGAAATCTCTACAAAATCCAGTAGGTAAAGAAAAAACAGCATGAATATGTTGAACATCAAAGAGTTGTTCTTTAAGATTAAGTGCCCAATTTTCAGCATAGATTTTACCACAAGAAGAGCAAAATCTAGATTTACAAGAAAAACCAACAATATGCATATGCGAACATTTATTGCATTTAAAAGCAGTATATCCTCGCGAAATATCTCCACAATCTAAAAATTTTGAAACATTATTCCAGATAGAAGAGTGAAGGTTTTTAGGGAATTTATGTTTAATATTATTCCAAGTTTGATGGAAATGATTTTCAAAGATATATTTTAAAGGTTTAGTATTTTTATTCATGATGATATTATACAACATTATGAAGGGAAAAGAAAAGCAGCTCACGTTATTTTGTGAGCTGCTATTTTTTATTATGCTTTTATAGGATTAAATCTAGACTGGTAATCCTTTAATGAATCAAAAGCAAATTTTGATAGAGGGAATACACCAGATAAATTAATAATAGTCATAAGAGCTAAACCAAGATCAGCAAGATTC
>JBOFZK010000044.1:0-1505 GCA_051655145.1 Metamycoplasmataceae bacterium | reverse complement strand
ATAGAAAGTACTCAGTTTATTGTCTATCATCTGTCAATTGATAGGAAATATGGGAAATATTTAGTAATTAAATCTTGTCAAATACAAAAATATTTCCAAAACAATACCTGTAATGTAACTATAGAAAAGTCAAGGTCTTTTCTCTTCACATAAAGAAAACACTTTTCCTTTACTTTATACATTATATAAAACTTTTAAGTCTGTATTCCTGTATTCCTTCTTTTCTTGCATTAAAATTTGTATTTAATCTTGTTTTTATTTAATTAAAATTATCATTTTAGTCAAGAAAGTTAATAGACTTTTCTATGCGCTACAAAGTCTCTTCTTCCAGAGATAAATATGAACTCAGTGTTCATCAGTATTATTAAGAAACACAAAGAAATCTCAAATGCAAAGAACCATTTTTATTAGCATCTAATTTAATGATGCATCAAATAATACAATAAAAATGTATTTCATAAATATATATTAAATAATTAAATGTACAAGAAATGGTTTAATGTGCGATAAACTAAATGTTTAATAAAACGTTTATTATATAATGAAAAGTAAAAGAGCTCCCAGATGTCCATGTTCCAAGTGCTAATCATTGTGAACAGAAGATCCAAAAATCCACCCTCTGACTTTAGAGAAGAAAAAAAAGAAACATTATGTTATGTGTCATTATTTTCCACTCACCAAGAAGAGAAAATTTCAACTACAGTGAAACAATAATCATAAACATTTCCCTTTTGAGAGTGTTGGAGACACAGCTGTGGGATGCGACTCATTTACTGTGTTATATAAGATAAGGAAGTTATAGTGCAGCTGCACAGAATAGAAATATTAGAAATTACAGTTAGTTTCGCACATCAATTATTAAACGTAAAATCTCTTACATTTGGCAATGTGTACTTTTTCATTAAAGTCTTTTTTCTGATCTTCCTTAGCCTTAAACAGCTGTGACAAGCTTCCCCTTACTGGATGCCTTGCTCAAGAAAAGAATCAGTGAACATCAACCATATTATCTTTATATTAATTCTTATTCACATTTCATACCATTTATTGTTTAAGTATAAGATGTATCTTTTTTGTTTGGTTTAATTTTTATGCTTTATAATTACAACCCCTATTCCAGAAAGTTGAAACACTGTAAAATATAAATAAACACAGAATGCAATGATTGCAAATCTCATAAACCCATATTTTATTCACAATAAACTGAGAAAATCAAATTTTAAGGAAAAAAGAAAGTAATTTTGTATACACAGTCTTTCACAAATTATTCCAGACTATTGTTGCCCCATTCCAACTTTGTTGAGACATGTTGCTGCCTTAAAATTCAAAATTACCTTATTTTTTCCCCCCAAACAAATGCTATATATGCTCAGTTTGAACATTTTATGTTTGTTTGTTTGTTTGTTATTGTGAATAGAATATGTATTTATGAGGTTTGCAAATCATTGGATTCTGATGATTTATTTTGATTTACTTTTTTTACACCAGATGAACATGCAATTTTAATG
>JBOFZK010000043.1:0-1002 GCA_051655145.1 Metamycoplasmataceae bacterium | reverse complement strand
ATGTCTGTGCTTTTCGTACTAAACCGAAATGCTTTGTTGGATGCGGTTTTCAAAAAAATCCTCCTCTTATTCCACGTGTTTCTACTCGTGACCAAAACTTTGCTGTACCCTATAAAGATCAGCTGCTCATACCACTTAGAACAGTGGTGCTTAATGTTGGTTAGTTGCAGCTCCTTTTTGTTATTGCTGTAAGCGTGGTACCACGGCCATACAAACTGCAATGAAAATCAGCTGCTCAGAGGCACGATTGAGATTGTTTGGACATGTGCAGAGGAGGGACATGGGGTATATCTGTAGGAGAATGCTGAAGATGGAGCTGCCAGGAAGGAGGAAAAGAGGAAGACCAAGGAAAAGGTTTATGGATGTGGTAAGGGGAAGACATGCAGGTAGTTGGTTTAAAAGAGGCAGATTTTAAGGACAGAGTAGTGTGGAGACGGATGATCCGTTATATATATATTAATTACTTGATATATATATTGGATATATACATATCCGACGGATAATCCTGACTGATACATTTCAAAAATGTTATTCATAAGCAGATGTGAGCATAACTGCTGTGCTACAACCTTTTCTAAAATTTTGGATATAAAGGGGAGATTTGATATCGGTCTGTAGTTGGACAACTGACATGGGTCAAGGTCAGGTTTCTTAATAAGGGGGTGGATAACTGCCAGTTTGAAGGATTTAGGTACAGGATTTAGGTACATAACCAGTGCTAATGGAAGAGTTAATTATTTTTAAAACAGGTTTGATTACCTCTGGAGCTATTGTCAGAAAGTTAGGGTTATAGGATCCAAGGCAGATGCAAAAGGAGCAGGGGAGAAAGGCTGTGCAGAGCTGAATCGGGAAGCAGATTCAGGGAGTCGATTCAGGGAGTCGATTCCGGGAGCCGATTCCGGGAGCCGATTCAGAGAGCCGATTCAGAGAGCCGATGTGCGCGAAGGGGTGAGGATTCCGAGCCGGAAACCGAAACGCGCGTTCAGCGCGAGCAGAGCAGAG
>JBOFZK010000042.1:0-1024 GCA_051655145.1 Metamycoplasmataceae bacterium | reverse complement strand
GTTGTTGGAGACATTAATAAAACTTCTTGTTCTTTTGATAATGTTTGAGGTGCTGTCTCAGCTTCAATATCTAAATTAATATTTGTAACAGTATATGCTATTGAATTTAAAATTTTATTACCATTAAATGTAAATCCTGTATTTGCTGTTAAAGTAACAACATTACCAGAAATTGTAATAGTGAAATTAGTTTGGTTTGTACTATCAACTCCATTAAATAATTTAATTAAAACAGCCAATTGTTTAGGAGCATTTGTTCCTTCTAAATCGATAAGTTCAACTCCTGTAAGAGCTATTGAATTTGGATTAGCACTAATCCCTAATTCTACTTCGACTGTATAAGCAGGAGCTGCTAATACATCTGTTCCAGTAACACCCGCTGCTCCAAAAGCAAATCCTTGTTTAGCTTTTAAAGTAACTACTTTATCTTTTATTGAAAATGTAAAGTAGTTAATATTTGTATCTGTTATATCTTTAAATAATTTTTGAAGAATTACTAATTGTTCTGCTGCATTAGCTGAAGTAGATGGGGCATTAATTGTTGTATCTTCAGCTATAGTTAATTGTTGAACAGCATTAGCTGTAATATTTAAATTAATATTTGTAACAGTATATGCTGCTGAATCTAATTTAGCTTGACTACTAATTGTAAAGTTTGTTTTCGCTGTTAAAGTAACTACATTTGTTGCATTGATTGAAACTTCAAAATTAACTAAATTAGCTTCTGTAAGGTCATTGCCTTCAAATAATAATTGAAGTGATGCTAATTGAAGTGATGCTGTAGATGATGTTAAATCAATAATTTGATTTCCATTAAGTGCTGTAGTACCTTTAGCTGTAATTGCTAAATCTGTTACTGTAGGAAGTGTTTCTAATGTATAAGCTGTTGAATCTAATTTAGGTTGATTCCCAATTGTAAAACCTTCATTAGCTGTTAAAGTAACTATTTTTGTTTCTGTATTAACTGAAACAACGAAGTTAGTTAAATTTTCAGTTTTAAGATCTGTTCCTTCAAATAATTTTT
>JBOFZK010000041.1:0-1201 GCA_051655145.1 Metamycoplasmataceae bacterium | reverse complement strand
CTAGGAAACTCATTCATGACAGCACACTCACGAGTTCGGCCAAACATGTGGTGGTGACTGATTTTTGACTTTCTACAACTGAAATGTTTTCAGCTTCTGAAAAGCTCATTCATTACAAAACATTGAGGTAAAGTGCATGCGATATGTGCAAATATATCATGGTTCAAAAAAACGTTTTCCTTTCGTCCTGCGAAGCTGAGGCTTGTGAAATCGCATTTTCACTTCTAGGAAACTCATTCATGACAACACACTCACGACTTCGGCCAAACATGTGGTGGTGATTGGATTTTGATCATTTTTGACTTTCTACAACTGATATGTTCACTTTTAACAGTTTTTCATCAAATTTTTATCATGAATTTGAAAATTCATATTTTAATAACTATCATATTTTTACGCAAAAAGTGCAATTTTTTGCAAAATGATTTCTTATGGCCTTAATCATCAGAAATATGTAAAACCATTGTGGTCAAGTGCATGCGTTATGTGCAAATGTATCAGGGCTCAAAAAAACGTTTTTCTTTTGACCTGCGAGGCTGAGACTTTCGGAATCGCATTTTCAGCTTCTGAAAAGCTCATTCATTACAGCACAAACACGAATTGGCCAAATATGATACAATGAAATTTATGTCGTTAGGTTTTTGTTGATTTATGACTTTCTACAACTGGTGTGTTCACTTTTTCATCAACTTTTTATCATGAATTTGAAAATTCATATTTTAATAATTATCATATTTTTAAGAACAAAAGTGCAATTTTTTGCAACACATGATTTCTTATGTCCTTAATCATCAGAAATATGTAAAAACATTGTGGTCAAGTGCATGCGATATGTGCTAATATAACAGGGCTCAAAAAACCTTTTTTCTATCGACCTGCGAGGCTGAGACTTTCGGAATCGCATTTTCAGCTTCTGAAAAGCTCATTCATTACAGCACACACACGGATTGGCCAAACAGGATACAATGAAATTTATGTTGTTAGATTTTTGTTGATTTATGACTTTCTACAACTGGTCTGTTCACTTTTTACAGCTTTTCATCAACTTTTTATCATGAATTTGAAAATTCATATTTTAATAATTATCATATTGTTAAGGAAAAAAAGTGCAATTTTTTGCAAAATGATTTATTATGTCCTTAATCATCAGAAATATGTAAAAACATTGTGGTCAAGTGCATGCGATATGTGCTAATATAAC
>JBOFZK010000040.1:0-4096 GCA_051655145.1 Metamycoplasmataceae bacterium | reverse complement strand
GTTGAATCTAATTTAGGTTGATTCCCAATTGTAAAACCTTCATTAGCTGTTAAAGTAACTATTTTTGTTTCTGTATTAACTGAAACAACGAAGTTAGTTAAATTTTCAGTTTTAAGATCTGTTCCTTCAAATAATTTTTTAAGCGCTTCTAATTGGACAGGAGCATCTGTTCCTGTTAAAGCAGTAACTTCAGTTGCGCTAAGAGTTGCACTTGCTTGGATAGCTGTTATTTTTAAATCTGTATTTGCTGGTGGAGTTGCTTCTTCAGAATATTCATTTGAATCTAATTTATTTTGACCAGCAATATAATAATTTTCTATAGTAGTTAAAGTAACTATTCTTTTAACTTTATCAATTGAAACAGTGAATTTATCTTGGTTAGTTGAAACAAAATCATCTCCTTCAAATAATTTACCAAGTGGGCCAAATTGATTAGCAATATCACTTGCTTCTAAAGCTGCAATATCACTTGCTTCTAAAGCTGCAATATCTTCTTTAGTAAGTTTAGGGGTTGGTTTTGTTGTAATTTTTAAATCTGTTACTATTTGTGGTGATTCTAATAGATATGCATTTGATAATAAAGCATTTTTACCATCAATTGTATAACCTGTTTTTGGAGTTAAAGTAACAATTTTTCCTTCTTTATCAATTGAAACAGAAAAATTAGCTTGATTGGTAGCATTAAGATCTGAACCATCAAATAATTTTTTAAGAACTGTTAATTGAGCAGGAAGATCACTTCCTTCTAAAACAATAATATCTGCTTCTAAAAGTTTGGGGTTGGTTTTAGCTGTAATAGTTAAATTAACTACTGGTGGAATTTCCCCAGCGCAAGAAGTTATAACTAATACTGGAGCTATGGTCGCTATAGTCGCTAACGAAGATAACGAAAATAATAATTTTTTATTCATATTTTCCTTTAGTATTTATTTAATAGAAAGTTATTCTATGTAATACATTTATAATGTTTTTTAAAATTATTATACATTTGATATTTAACTAATATTTTAGTATTATTTTAATTGATAAAAGTTCTTGGTTATAATAGGTTTAAAGTAATAGTTTTATACTAATTAAAATATAAATTTTTAAAAATAAAAACTCCTAATAATAATTAAATTATTAAAAGTTTTATTGAATAAATTATTAATTAATTAAATTAAAAATATATTTTATTATTAAATATAATTTTTAAATATTGTTGTTTTAGTAGAAGAAGGACTTGTTCCAAAAACATATCCTGGTTTTGCTTCTAAAGTAACTATTCTAGTAGTAGTATTAATACTAATTTTGAAAAATCTTCTATTTGTACTACCTATTCCAGAAAATAATTGATTTTTTATAAGTATATCTATTTGAGCATTTATATTAGAAGATGTTGTTGGTTGGTTTAAAATGTTTTCTTCTTCTCTAGATAATGTAGCAAGACCAATTATTGGTGCAATACTTGCATTAATTATAGAAGGAAGATTAACTTGTTTTGTTCTTGTTTGTTGTCCAGAAAATGTATAACCTGTTTTTGCTATTAAATCTACACTAGCATTAACAGTAATTCTAATAATATTAATATTAAAGTTATTTAAATTTCCTAAAGTAAGATCTGAACCTTCAAATATTTTTTTAAGTGTTGCTAATTTTGCATTTTGATCATCTCAATCTAAATTTAAAAGCTCACTTTGATTAAGGTTTATAGTAGCTGATTTAGCTCTAATATCTAAATTAAAACCAAACTCGTTTGATTCTAATCTTGGTTTACCATCAATTATAAAATTTGCCTTTGGATTTAAAGTAACTTTTTTAGTACTTGTATTAACCGAAATATTAAAATCAGCTAATCTTGTTGTAGTAAGGTCTGAACCATCAAATAATTTTTGAAGAGAATTTAATTTAGCAGTATTATTAAAATTTGAATTTAAATTATTAATATCAGATTGATCAATAATTATAATTCCTGTTCCAGATTTTACCCTAACATCTAAATTTATAGCATATGGATTTGATGATATTGAATTTGTTCCAGCAATTGTATTTCCTGATCTTGCATTTAAAGTAACTGTTCTACTTCCTTTATTAATTGCAATAGTAAATTTATTTAAATTTCCTACAGTAGCAAGACCGTTTCCTTCAAATACTTTATTAAGTATTACTAATTTAGTAGCATCAGAAACATTAGAATTACTTCCGTCTAGATTAGCAATATCAGAATATGTAAGAGATGGATTTGCTTTTTGGCTAATATCTAAATTCATAATTAATGTATATGCTGTTGATTTTAAACTATTTTGTCCACCAATTGTAAATCCTGGTTTAGCTGTTAAAGTAACTGTTGTTGATGTTTTATCAACTGTAACATCAAAATTAGCTAGATTTGCAGGTGTAAGACCGGTTCCTGAAAATAATCTTTTTAATACAGTTAATTTATTATTATTATTTTGTCCTTCTAAATTAGCAACTTCAGCTTCAGTAAGACTTACAGATGTTGTAATAGCTGTAATTTCTAAATTTATATTTTCAACTGTTGGTTCAATTGTATATTTATTTGAATCAAATGAAGATTTATCATTAATTGTAAATCCCGTATTTGCATTTAAAGTAACTATTTCTTTTGTTTCATCAACAGCAACTTTAAAATTTGCTTGATTTTCAGATGTTAAACCTGGACCATCAAATAATTTTTTAAGTGCTATTAATTGAGCAGGAAGATTTGTTCCTTTTAAAGTAGTAACATCTTCTTTTGTAATTTTAGGATTTGCCTTTGCTGTAATTTTTAAATCTGTAACTGTAGGTGCTGTACCAATTGTATATTCATTTGAAGCTAATGCACTTCCACCATTAATTGTATAACCAGTTTTAGCTGTTAAAGTAACTACTCTTTGACCTTTATTAACTAAAATAGAAAATTTAGTTTGATTTTCAGCATTAAGATCTGAACCATCAAATAATTTTTGAAGTGCTATTAATTGAGCAGGAAGATCATTTCCTTCTAAAGTAGTAATATCTGTTTCTGTAACATTGGGGTTAATTTTAGCTGTAATATTTAAATTAACTATTATAGGTGTTTCTCCTGAACAAGAAGTTATAACTAATACTGGGGCTACTATCGCTATAGTTGCTAATGACGATAACGAAATTAATAATTTTTTGTTCATATTTTCCTTTTATAGAAACATTTTCTATATATTATTATTATATTATTTTTTAAATAAATAAATAAAAACAGGAAAATATATAAATAATAATTTTTAAAATTTTATAAAAAAAGCAAAACTAAAATTTGCTTTTTTATAATATATTATTAAACTAAAGTTTTAAGCTTTTGTATAACTTGCTGTTTCTGTTGGTTTTCCAGATTGTAAAGTATAACCATAGTTAGGTTTTACAGTTACTGTTTGTGCATTTTCATCTATTGTAATAGTTAAATTAGCCAAATAATTTTGATTTAATATTCCAAAAAATAACTTAGTAAGTACTTTTAATTGAGCAGCTGGGTCTTTATTTTCTTTTATTATTGTAATCTCATCTGCTGTTAAATTTAAATTTCCTGTATGAGCAACAATATCATATGGAGTAAATTGTTCAGTAAAAACTTGTGAATCTAACTTTTTAGGAGCATTAAGTTCTGCTCCAAAAGTATAATTCCCTTTAGCTGTTAAAGTAATGGTTCTCGTTGATTCATTAATTACAAAAGTAAAATTATTTTGTTTAGTATCATCAATACCTTTAAATAATTTTGAAAGAGAAATTAATTGTTTAGCAGGATCAATTCCTGTTAAATTATTAATATCTTCTGTTGTAATATCTCCTGTTGGGGTTATATCTGTAATACCTAAATTTATATTAGGATTAGGTGGAGGTGTTGAAATTGTATAAGCAGGAGCTACTAATGAAGGTTTTCCGGCATCTACTGTATTACCAAAAACAAATCCTTGTTTAGCTGTTAAAGTAACTACTCTAGCTTCTACTTTAAATGTAAAATAATTAAAATTTGTATTTGTTACATTTGGAAATAATTTTTTAAGAACATTCATTTGAGCTAAAGTGTTTTGTGGTGTTGTTGGAGACATTAATAAAACTTCTTGTTCTTTTGATAATGTTT
>JBOFZK010000039.1:0-1212 GCA_051655145.1 Metamycoplasmataceae bacterium | reverse complement strand
AATCCTTATTTTTTATATCTCACACCTAGTAAAATGTACATATTGTGTCTAATATCTCCTCCCTCACAATTTACGTACATCATTGATTTTATGGGGCTTTGCATATCCCACCTTTTGCTCACGTGTTTTCTGGTGTGTTTCTACCTATTCTTAGTAAAATTCCACCCATATCCAGGAGGCCTCGTTCACCTCCATACGATTCTAATTTACATGTACAAAAAATATCTCTTGATGGAGACCTTGTCTTAAAAAACATCCCCTGATCGTGCACTTTGTACACAACAATGCAACAGATCATCCACCGCAATATTCACACCTTTTCTTTAAATCTCGTTCTTTATTATCTGACGATGTGTTGTGCCTATTAACCTATTACTCTTCTCATTTTTATATTTATGTATATTTTTATATGATTTTTTTCACCTACGTTTCTACTTGTGTTTTGAAAATATGTGCATATGCTGTTTGAGTATAGTTAAGGCAAGTTGCCTGCATGCTGTTTGCTTATTTTACTATTTTTATTTTACATTATATTTTCCTATCTTTTCCTTCCGGCCGACACACTTTGCCTGGTGTACGTGGTCACCACTTTTTACCGGCCATGGCATATATCTGTTTTCTGGAGTGACTATTGTTCCTCATATGCGTCTCTATTTTCCACCTCGAATATCTCTTCCAGTTCATACTCATGACACCTCTACATTTTTCCCCTTATTTTCCTAAAACTGCACAAACCTGAGAAATGAGAAACAAAGACACATTCTGACATCCTGAGTCAGTGTAGCAGACTGTTAACATAAACTACAGTCCAAATCCCAACCCTCAAAGCTCCTGTTCTTACTCTGTTTTGTTTCTGCGTGGACTATTTCAGCCTGGTGGTCGTAAGTTTTTGGACACTTTGTTTTTGGTGTTTTTTTCCTACGAGGACATTGTATTTTACCTGATAGTAGTAGTGCACATGTTTGATCTAAAATAATGAAAGTGATGAGACGGAACTCTTTGTACAAATAATCACACACACACACACACACACACACACACACACACACACACACACACACACAGTGTATATGAATATATATGTTAGGCGTGGCACAGAGGCGGAAGCCGGAGTAACGGCAAACAGAGACTTTATTTGAACAAGGGCAGAGCCAACACAAAAACACCCGTGCAGTTCGGGATAATCCGGAAACGGAGCAGTTCAGATAATAA
>JBOFZK010000038.1:0-21133 GCA_051655145.1 Metamycoplasmataceae bacterium | reverse complement strand
AAGTGGTTCTCCACTTTGTGATTTTAGACGTCATTCAACTTTTTCCCCATTTTTTAAACTAGAAATTCTTGTTTTATCAGGAGTTCAATCAACTCTTACTTTTTTATTTATATCTCAAACTCTATAAACAAAGTGGAATTTAGTTTGTCCTGGAACTGCATCATTTGGATTTAATAATTCATCTGAAAGATCTTCAGGAGGATTCCCGCTTCCAGTTTTAACTGCTACAAAGAAAGTTCCTTGTCCGTCTCAAATAGAATCGCTTCCATTAACATTAGTTACTATTTTTAAATCTTTAAAAATATCTGTATTAGGAGCAGCTATTTCTAATTGATTAACTATTCAGCTAGCTATTGAAGAAGAAGGTCCTATTAAAACAAAATTAGGATCAATTGGAACTAAAGAAATTAAAACTCTATCTCCATTTGATAAATCTTGTAATTGTGATAAATTCAGATCTGTTCCATTATAGAAGAAATTATCTTCTGTAGATTTTCTTTTTAATGTTACTTTGATTCTTAATTTTCCATTAGATTCTTTTACTAGTCTAGTATAAGCAGCTTCTCCTTTAAGAGTGTTGCTTATATTTCCATTATCTTCTATAAATTGAATTTGAATATCAGTATCGCTAGTTATAAAAGCTTTCCCATTTTGAGGAGTAGCTTCTCCTGCAGTTTCATATTTAATTGGGTCTGGAATCAATAAAGACATTACGACATTATTATTAATGTTTAATGGATATTTGGCAGTTGTTATTTTTTCTGTAAAAGGTTTTGGAACTGAAGTATCTAAAACAAAATCTTGTTTAGCTTTTATTTTTATTGTAAATGTTTGATTTTGGAATAATAATCCCAGTTTTGCATTAGGAATTCCTGAATTAAGATTATAAATAAACGTTGCTAATGAATCTGGAACTTCAGTTAAATCAAGATTAGTTTGAGTTCCTATTTCTAAAGGATCTGATGGCATTGTTTTAGTTGCATCTGTATAATAAATTCTTACTTCTGATGCAGGACTACCTGTTACAGTTCCAAAAACATCATAATATGCAGTAGGAATTCTTTTTACAATTGGCAATCCATTATTATCTGTAATAAAAGTTCCATCCGCTCTTGTATAAAATTCTGTTTTTACTTCAAGAACTAAACCCACTCCTAAGTAATTATCTTTATTATCTGGTTCAACATTTATTCTATTAATATAAATATCTCCATCTATTAAATCCAATTGATTTGAATATTCATTATTTCTTAATTGAGGAGCATTAATCACAATTTCACTTTGATTAATCATTAAATTAACTACTTTTGTAGAAAGTGAATCATTTAATTTAATATCTTTAATTTCAAAAGTAGAATTTTCTTTCATTCTAATTCTTCCAGCAACAAATTGTCCTACTTTTAAATTAGAAGGAAGTTGGATAGTTCCTCCTTGACCATCAGGAGCGCCTACTTTTATTCAACTTTCTTCAGGAAGTTTATTTAATTCTTCTTCTGTTAAAAGAGTATTACTTATATGGAATTCAACATAATATTGATTAATTAAATCTGGATCTCTATCAATAACGGTTGAAGCTAATTCTGAAGGAGTTTTTCCATCAAATCATAAATTAGTTTTACCTAATCCTTGATATCCTTCAAATTTAACTACTAATTTTGCAGTTCCGAAAGGATTATCTTTAATAGTTTTAATACTCAAAGGAATATTAAAACTTCATCCTCCAACTTGTTCAATACCATTTTTAAATATTTGGTATCCATTTCTAGCTACTATTTTAATTCCGAAGAATTGATCTGCTACATTAGATGAAACTGGATCAAATCCTGTTGTTTTAAATCCTGTTGCTCCAAATAATTTATGATTATCATCTAAAACAAAATTACCTGTTCCTGTTGGACCTTTATCAACTGTATAATAAATATCAAATGGTGAAATAGCTTGATCTTGATAAGGAGCAAATTGTGCTTTTAATTTTTCTCCTAATGAAGTAAATTCAAGAATTGGAATTGTATTTGTTCCAGTTATTCTAAATCCGTTTGTATCAAAATCAGGAACTTTAGATAAATTAATATATCCATTAAATCCTGCATTAACAGGCGCTGTTAAAATTGGTTTAAATAATGCTGGATTTTCTACAAATGGTTTATCAATGATAGCTACTCCATCAACTTTTAGACGGAACTCTTCAAATTTAGCAGGATCAATTGAATATCTTGCTTTTACTTTTTGTTTTAAAAGAATAAAGTTATTTTGATCTAATGATCCTTTTAATTGTTTTAATTTAGCTATAAAAGTATCTTTTAATAATCATTCTCTTTCATCAACTGTATATTGAATTTGAACTGAGCTTCCTCCAGGAAGTGTTGCTAAATTAGCATTAAATGTTGTTTCATCAATTACTGCTTCAAATAAGTTTCCTGTAAATAAAATTTGATCTAATCAAGCGTTTTCTACATTTATATAAACAAAGATTTTTGAAGTATCAATTGCATAAATTTTATTTGCACTTTGTTCAAGGAAGTAACCTGGTTTAACTCTATATGCTACCGATAATTTTTTAAGAACTGGATCAATCATTGTTGGAACAACTGAAGTTCAAATATCATTATTTGTTTGAGCTATATCTGTTAATAAAGGATTTGCTTTTATTGATCAAACAAGTTCAAGACCTGGAGATATAGTTCCAGTAGGACTTGGTTTTAATCCGTTTGGAACTGTAATAGTTAAATCATCAGAACTACCTACAATAGTTATTTCTGTTGGAAGAGTTTCATAATTTGCTTTATTAATAAAGACTTTAACTTTTGCAGCATCTGTAAAATCTTCTGATTGAAGAGTTTCTGGGGCTTCTGTTGAAAGAATATATTGTTGGCCTGCAAGTGAATAAGCAGGATCAATAAAGAATTTAGCTCTTATTTGATTTGTACTAAAATCAACTGTTTTAGCAGCTAATAATGTTTTAAATTCTGTTAAAGTAAATCATGTTTTTGTTGGATTAGTTTCATCAATTGGAAGTCCTTCAAGACTAGTTCCTCCACCAATTGCATATAGAATTTGTAATGGAACTTCTGCTGGAATTTTTTCTCTAGTTTTAACTGCAGTAATTGCTGCTGCATCTATCGCTTCTGCTAATTCTAAGTTTTTAGTATTTCCCCCAATAGCTGCTTTAATAGTGTCATAATCAGTTGTTTTAATAACTATTTGAATTGGTAAACTAACATTTAATTGAGTTGCATCAGAAACAACAACTGTATTATCATCAGCATTAAATGTAATATCGGTAATTGTTGTTAAAGAAAATCTTCACATTAAAACTGGTTTCCCACTAGCATCTTTATTAGGCAATCTAGGTGGAAGATTATTATTCACATTTGGTTGTCATGAATATGTTGAAAAATCAGGAGCATTTAAATCAGTTGCAAGTTGTCCTTTTAAATTGAAATTTATCCCAAATAATAAAGCAGCTTCTTCAGCAGTTAATCCTGTTTTTATAATTGCTGTTATTTTTTCTGTAGAATCTCCTGGAGCAAATGTTGTTTCATTTTTATTTAAATTTGCAAGAGCTTGAGTAACATCAACAAATGATTTAAAGTTTGTCATATCTAAAGTAGCTTCAGTTATACCGCCTAAATAATTAATTTCATAACCAATATATGGTGTTGAAGGAGGAGTAGGAGTAGGAAGAGGTGTTCCCGCTTTTAGAGCATATCTTGCTTTAATTTGTTTTTGACTAGGAGGGATCAATTGTGTATATGCTAATAAATGAGCTTTTAATTCGGTAAATGAATATCATTCTTGACCTGGAACAAATTCTATTGGAGTAGTTGCTCCTCCCATTCTATATTGAATTTCTAAATTTGTATATTCTGGATATTCTCCAAGTGAAGCTGTTTCATCTAAATCCATTATTTTTTTAGTATTTCCTGCTGGAATTAAATTGTTTGCTAAAATTTGTGAATTTACATCATAAACAACTTTAATATTTAATGGAGTAACATCAATTACAACTCCATTTACTGTATCACTTGTAATAACTCTAGAATTATTAGTAATTATTCTCATTCCTAAATATGGATTAACACCAATATTTTTTGGATAAGTTGTAACATCATCTAAAATTAAATCTGTTCAATTAGCATCAACTGGTGATGTTTTAACTGTTGTTCATTGTAAAGTAATACCATTTGCTTGTAAAGTTTTAAATGCTGCTTTATCAAAATCAGTTGGGAATATAACATTTGTAATATTTGTAGCTGAACCTTCAATAGTTACTCTTTTATCTTTAAGAATATTAAAGTAGGCTTCTGTATGAATGAATGAATTAACATTAAGAGCACTTACTAATTGAGGAGTAATAACTGGGATTCTTCAACCATTATCAGCAGATGTTGGTTTAACTCTATAATCAGATTTAATATTTGTTAAATCTGTAAGGAAAATATTATTTGGATATGTTGGAAGAAGAGTAGCTAATTCTGCTTTTGTAAATCATACTTTTGTAGCATCATTAACATCTAATTTAAGTTCATTTATATTATAAATAATTTCAATATTTGCTGTAACTTCTTCTTGAGTATTTTCAGCACCTCCCGGAACAAGAGAAAGAGCTTCATCTATTCCTAAAGAAATAGTTGAACCTGATAGAACAGTATTTTTTAAATTGATTTCATTTAATAAAATAAATTTAGGTTTTTCAAGTTGTGGTTCCACTGCTTTATGTGTTCATGTAGAATCAAAAATTTCTGTTATAGCAGTTGAAGAAGAAAGAACTGTGAATTTTAATCATACAGTTGGTGGTTGCCCAGGATCAACTGGAGTACCAAAAGGATCATTTCAATTTTTTGTATATGCAGCAGCATCAGGAGCTGTTGCTGAATTAAAGGCAAACTCTAATTGAATTCCTAAAATTTTTAATAATTCTTTATCTTGTGTTGAAACTGTTGCTATATTTAATTCAGAAACTTCATTTGGTTTATCTTGAGGACCAAAAGTAATTTTTGCTGTTTCTAGTTTTGTTTGAAGAGCTGAAATATTAATGTAATTTTTTATTGTTCCTTTTTCAGCGACTGTATAAGTATGTTTAACTTCATTTGAGTTATTTTCAAAAATAAATCTTGTTTCATTTGTAATTCCGGATTTAATAATAAATCTTGATTGTAATTTAAATGTATCTGGCAATTCTGCTGGATAACCATCTCTTTTAATAAATAAACTTTTTGCTAATGTATCTAATTTTGCTATTAAATCTGCTTTTGAATATCAAATTTCTGCGGCAGGATCTGTTGCTATATTTTTATCTAAATCTCAACCAACTGAGAATTGTAATTCAACTACTGAAGAAAATGAAGCAAAATTAGTTATTCCTGATTCATCAATTGTTAAAACTTTTGTACTTCCACCAAAAACAATTTGTTGTAAATTTGCTTCAGATAAATTAATTAAAATCTTAATATTTTTTGGAGTAACATCAATTTCTTTTTCTTTTATTCCATTATCAATAGTTGTTCTAGGATTTGCTGGATTAACAGTAATTCTAAATGCTAAATATGGAGGGTTTCATCCTATATTTTTTGGATGAGTTGCAACATTATCAAAATCGTATTTATTTCATGTTGAAGGAGTTGTTGGATCAGGAAGATTAGTTGTTCATTGGAATTCTATCCCTGCTACTAATATTTTTTTAAAATTAATTGATGTTATATCGAATGGGAAAGTAATATGTCCTATGTCTGATGTATTTGGACCAGTAACAGATATTCCATTTGTTAAACCTGATAAAGCATCATAATATGATTTAACATGTAAATATGTTTGAACACTTAATGTTAATATACCAATTGGTCTTGGTGGAAGAGATGCTGTATCTATTGTTATAGATGGATCTGCTCCTTTTTTAATTCTATACTGTGCTTTTAAAGCATCTAAATCTTCAACAAAAATATTTTCTTGATAAGTTGGAAGAAGATTATTTAATTCTAATTTTGTAAATCATACTTCTGTAGGTCTAGAAGGATCAAAAGTTCTATCATTTATATTATAAACAACTTCAATATTTTGTTTAACTAATTCAGTAGGGCCTTGTCCAACTTCGGTTGAAACAAGAGCTGCATCTTCATTAATATTTAAAGCTATTGTAGAACCTGAAAAAACTAAATTATCTAAGTTAGCATTTGAAAGTTGAATAAATTTAGGTAATAATAATTTATCTCCTGATTTTTCAATTGGATTAATTGTAGGAATAACTGTTGTAGTTGCTCCGGCAGCTGTTAAAGCAAATCTTAAATATAAAGCAGGTGTAGGGCTTGTAAATCCTTGTGGATTTGCTTCAAGATTAGAATTTCAATTAGTTATAAAATCAGTATCTGCAGGAGGGGTACCTATAGATCCAAAAGCAAATTGTAGTTCAACATTAAGAGTATTTAAATATCCTTGTAATGGAGCTGTTATTTCAGTTGGTAAAATAACTTTAGTAATGTTTCCAAAAGAGTCTTTTTCTCCAAATTTAATAACGCCATCTGTTAATATTTTTACAACATCAATTGAAATAGGGGTTGTTGCATTTAAATTAACAAAGTTTTTAATATTTGTTGTTTCAGTTTCTGTATATGTATGTAAAACGTTAGTAGAATTTCTATCATCAAAAACATAATTATTTTCATTTGGTATCCCTGCTTTAATTACAAATTGAGCTTTTAATTTAAAATTAGATTCAAAAGCAGCTGGGAAACCAGCTTTTTTAAGAATAATTCATGTATTAGCATTTTTCAATTGATTAATAATATCGGTTTTTGAATATCACATTTCTTTTGCTGTATTAGTTGTAAAATCTCAACCAATTGAATATTGAACATCAACAATTGTTTTATATGTATCAAAATTAGTCATAGCTGATTCATCAATAACTAAATTTTGAGTATCACCTGAAAAAACAATTTTTTGTAAATCTGTCCCTGTTAAATTAATAAGTATTTTTATATCTGTCGGAGTAACATCTACTAAATTATTAACAGCTGGATCTATTTCTGTAGTAGTTTCAAAAGCTGTTTTAACAACAATTCTAAAACCTAAAAATGGAGGGAAGCCAATATCTGTCGGATTGCCCGTAGTACCTGCAAAATTGTATGCAGTTCAATCTCCTCCTGCTGGAGATTGTTTAGTAGTTCATTGGAATTCTATTCCATGTGCTAATACTTTAACAAAAGTAGGATCTGCTATATCTCAAGGGAAAGTAATTTGTCCAATATTTGCAGAATTACCTGTAACAGTTACTTTATCAGTAGTTAATTTATCATAATATTCTTTAACATGTAAATATGATTTAACGCTTGCAGCTGATAATGCAACTTCAGCTAAATCAGGAGCAATTGTTACTCCTTGAATTTGTGAAGCAGGTTTAATACTATATCTAGCTTTTATATTATTTAAATCTTCTGTATAAATATTTTGAGTATAAGCGGGTAAAATTGTTGCTAATTCTGCTTTTGTAAATCATATTTTAGAAGTACTTGCTGCATCAAAAGCAATATTATTAATATTGTATTGAATTTCAATATGTTGTATAACTAAAGGAGTACCTGCTGGAGTTTTCCCAACAAGCGCCAATGTTTCATCAATTAAAAAATTATTAAAACTATTACCACTTAATTTAACATTACTTAAATTATTGGCATCAAGATCTATAAAATTAGGAATAACTATTTGAGGTTCAACTTTTTTAATAGTTTCACCATTAGTTGGAGCTATTTCTGTAGTTGAACTTGTAACTACAAACATTAAATATAAGGCAGGATTTGTTATTGGAAGAGATTGTGGAGATGTTGTAAAATTAGTATTTCAATCAGTTGTAAAATCTCCAGGATTAGGAGGAGTATTTGCAGAACCAAAAGCATATTTTAATGTAATACCTATTGTATTTAAATAAGATTTTAAAGCAAGGGTAATTTCATTTGGTAAATTAACTTCAGTAATATTAACTAAGCTATCTTTATTTCCGAATTTAATAGTTCCATTTTTAAGAACATCAATCATTTTAAATGTTCCTGATGTACTAGGAAGAGGAGCATTTAAATCTAAATAATTTTTTATATTAGCTATTGAAACAGAATCGCTAGGGTAATCATAAGTCATTACTGTATCACCGGCAGTATTAAAAACATATCTACTTGCATTAGGTGTTCCTGGTTTAACTTTAAATCTTGATTTTAATTTAAAATTAGTTTGAAAATCAGCTGGAAAACCAGTTTTAGCGATAATCATTCATGTTTCTTCTGATCTTAATTTATTCATTAAATTAACTTTATTAAATCATGTGTTTTCTGTATCTTCTACTGTATTAGTTTCAAAGTTTCAACCAATAGAAAATTCAAGATCAACAATACTTTCAAATTGTAAATATTCAGTCATAGAACTTGTTAATATACTTAAATTTTTTGTATTTCCTGAAAAAATTACTTTAGTTAAATCATTAGTTGTTAAATCTAATTTAATTTTAATTTTTTTAGGTGTAACTTCTACTACTCCACCAAAATTTGTTGTATCGAAAGTAACATCATTATTTCCAGCAACAATTCTAACAGCTAAATAAGGAGGATTTCAACCTATATTCATTGGATTTTGTCCAGAAAAATTGTAATCTTTTCAATCAGAAGCATTAGTTGGATTTTGTTTAGTTGTTCATTGGAATTTAATTCCTGCAACTAATATTTTATTAAATTCAGTATTTATTGGAAATGGTCAAACAATAGTTGTTATGTTAGCCGTATTTATTCCTGTTACTTCTATTCCATCAGCACTTGCACCTACTCTTACAAGATCATTGTAATATGTATCCATATGAATAAATGGAATAACGTTTGCTACTTGAGTAGGAACTACAACTTGTTCTGAACTATCACTAACTGTGTAAATACTTCCTGCTTTTATTGAATATTTAATTTTTATATTTGTAATATCATCTTTAAAAAAATTTATTTTAGAAGTGCTTAATGCTACTTTAAAATCTGCTTGGGTATATCAAGTTCCTGCACTAAGTTTATCAAAGTTATATAAAATTTCCACATTATCTTTTACTAATTGATTTAATGCTGCATCACCTGAAGCAGAAACTAAAGCTTGGTCTTCTCCAGTGATTGTTATATTTTTGGTATTTCCTGAAAAATTAATATTAGAAAGATTTGTTTTTGAAACATCCAAAGTAGTTACTTTTAAGTTTATTATTTTAACACTTGCCGTTGGCGATGTTGCTTCATTAAAAGTTTTTAAAACACCATTTTCATAATAATTACTGAATCAAAGATTAACAGTTAATTCTGTACCGTTTGCATTTCAAGTAGGTTCTCCTTTAATTACTAAAGGCAATATTCAGTAATTATTTAAATTAGAAAGATAATCTCCAAATATTTTAGCATTTTTAATAAATTCAATAAATGCTGGCGTTAAATTTTTAACATCTAAAAATGTAAAAACATTATTTGCATTTAATGGTGTTGTTGATGTTTTTATTGCTTTAGTATTTCAAATTGGAGTATTATTTTTTAACGATATTATTCTTAATTGGCTTTGCCCATCATTATTAATAACATTGTCAATATTAGGATTAATTATTAAATTAGAATTAGTTGAAGTATATATCATTGTGACCACATCTTCACCTTTTTCGTCTTTAGAAATATGAATTGCATTATAAAGACCTTTTTCTGTTGTTTGAATTGTTCCTAATGTTTTCGAAGTAAATGTAGCATTGCCATTATTGCTTGTAACATTGCCTGCTCATAAATTATTAAAAGATATTTCTTTGAATTCATTACCAGTTGGAATTGTTGCTGTAGTTCCGGCAGCATCATTAAAAGTGAAACCAGAATTTCTTATATTTAATGCTATTTTATCTTTTTGTCAATATGGTTGTTGAAGAATTTGGAATGAACCGTCATTAACTTGAGGATCAGTAAAATAACCTGTTGGAATTGAAAAGTCCATACCCATTGAGCTTTGTGTTGTACCAGAAATTATCACAGGCGTTGGAGATACATTAAAAGATGATTGTACTACCATTGTTAAAGCATTATATGTTTTGTCTTGAGAATAAAATGATCCATGAGTAAATCAACCTTTTCTATTTATATCATTAACTTGATTAGTTAATGGATTATTAAAAGTTAATACGGATGATCCTTGTGTTGATAGTAAAATAACATCAGAAAATTTAGAATTGTTAAATCCAGGAACCATTGAAGAAAATACATAATCAAATGTTCAATTATTACTACTCATTATAGGACTAGAATTTAATGGATTTGTTGGATCTGGTGAAACTTTTAAAAGAATATGGTGAATATTATTTCCATATTCAAAAGTAGTCCCTCCAAACGAAATAGACATATCAATAGCTAAATATTCATTACCATTAATAAAATTAGATGATATATTATGGAATTTATATCTACTTACTGATGTGAATTTGGCAGTGGCTGTTCCTGGATTTGGAGCTATTGAAATATCTTTATCTAATAAAGCAGTTTTAATTTTATTTTCAAAATCATCTATTCATCATTTTACAATAGGTGCTGTATTTTGACCATTAAAACTAACTCTTGTTAAAAATTGAGCAGCTTCAATGTCAGCATTTAAGGATGGGTGATCAGATGTTAAAACATTATTATTTTGAAGTGCTCTATTAACGATTCAGTATTCAGTTTTATTTATATTAGGTACTGGAACTATAGCTAAATTTACTGCTAAATTTTGTTTAGTAAAAAAACCTCCATTATGTGTTGTAATTTCAAAGGTACTACCAGCTGTTAATAGACCTGTATTAGGATCTAAAAGAGTTATTGATGCTTTTAATGTTAATCCATCTAAAAATCATGAAATAACTTGATTATTATTTGAATCATATGTTAAATCAATAAGACTAATTTTATGTAAAGCTTGTCAAAAAAATCCTTGCGAAATTATTTCACCTTGTGGAGAAACTAATAATAAAAAATTATTATTAGAATATGTTTTCCCAGGAATTCCTCCTGATGCAATTAAGAAAGAATTACCAAAGGGAATAGAAATTGGACGAATCATCATATGATTTGATAAAATTTGATTTAATAATGCTTGAGTAGAAAATCTTGTTGGATTATTAGCAGGTATAAAAGCACTAGCATCATATGGTTTTGCTGCTGCTGTAGCATAATTTCCGCCAAATGTTTTATCATCAATTAAATTAACAGGGTTTGTTAATGGTCTTGCAATATTTGAGGTTTTAAATCCTTTTATTATTATTGATGTTAAAACTTTTTTAGTTGTTTTATCATAAATAGAAAATATTGCTTGACCTAAACTATCATCCTGTGCTGAAATAGTTAATTCTACATTAGCAGGAAGAGTATTATTAATTGAATCATATTGATAAACATCTACATATGTTTCTAATGTTGCTGGATTATTAACTATAGCTGAAGGTAAAATATTTTTATTTGATTTTGATTTTTCAATTAATATTGAATCAGTATCAAAATCACGAACAAATCCAGATATTTCATAAGTAAATGATTGATTAGGATTTTTAATTAACTTACTTCCATCATTAGGGTTTTGTGATGCTCCTGTTTTAAATTCAGTTTCACTAAGTTTTTTACTATCAGAAATAATATTAGAATCATATTTTTTAGTTTCATCAATAGTTTGGTTTATAGATATAGAAATTTTTATTTTCCCTGCCTTATTGTCATATTGAGCAGTTATTGTTGATGTTTCATCTCAAAATTTTGGAGCATTAGTAGAAGTTATATTTAATATTTTTTTCTTTTCACTAATTGCTTTTTCTAAAGCTAATTTAGGTGATAATGTTTTATCAAATTGTGTTTGATCAATTGTAAAATTTGATACTTTAGGAGCTCCAGGATTTAAGGTATTTGTAAAGTTAGGCAAAATACTTCATGTATTATTAACATCCATATAAGCAATTAAATCTAAAACCATAAGGGCATAGCCTTGAGTAGATTTTGAAATTTGCTCCATTCTAATTAAAGAATCAGTATTAGGATTAATACTTGTTCCATGACCTGTTTCATTATAAAATCTTGGCATTGTTCCACGATCTGCATTTGTAGAACCTTGTGTTATATATGTTAATCCTTGTGGAGCTTCTGATCCATATGCTTTATTTGCAAATGGATCATTCATACCAAATGCTTTTCTCATTAAAACTTTTACTATTCTATCATTAGCTGTTGTTGTAGTTGTTTGTCTTTTATCTCATATTGCATTAGCTCCAGAAGTTACTCCTATACCCGATATCATATCTTGATAAACAACAGTACCTGATGTTAGTGAATTTATATCTATTTTTGAGGCTTGTAAATTAATAAAATTACTTGCTTCAAGAACACCATTATTAATTTTAGCAGTATAAAGAGGATCTGAAAATAAATTTACCTCAAAACCACTTCCTCCTGGTGCAAAAATAGTTGAAAATTTTGTAATATTTGCTGGATCAGCACTATAGTTATAAACATCTAAAACATTTGAAATGGGCTTACCTTCATAACTAACTGGTAATACTTTTGTATTAATTCAATTAACAGGAGAATACCCTATAGTTGATATTGGAATATTAATTCAACTTGAATCTTCATAAATTTTGTTGTTTTTATTTTTTAAATTTAAAAAATCCTGATTACTTCCTAATAATAATGCAGGTAAAGCAATAGTTGATGCTGTAGTAAGCCCTATACCTAATGCTAATAAAGTTTTTTTCTTATTTTTTTTAATCATAAAATCCTTTTTTAACTTTTAAAATAAAGTATTTTTTTTAAATATAACATTATTAATTGTTTGCTTTATTATATATTATTTTTTTATTATTTAATAATTTTTGTTATTTTTAAAACCTTTTTATTTAATAAAGGATTTTTAAAATATTAGATTAGAAGTATTTATTTATAGTTCTTTGTTATAAAATTTTTACATTAAAAAAATGTCTTTATTTTTATTTTAGAAATACAAAAAGACAAATTTGTTGTAAAATAAAAATAAAAGTTTTTAAAATTTTAATTTTGGGAGAATGAATGAAAAAGAAAGAAAGAAAAGAGAAAAATAATAAAAAAAGTGTAAAACAATTTTTTTCTAATTTAAATTCTTCTAATGAAATTAAAAGAGGAGACGTTGTTGTAAATCCTAAAGACAAAAGAGTTAAATGATTTTTTGGTGCTGGGATTTTAGCAGTAGCTGCTTTAGGGATTGGTCTTCCTTTAGGTTTAACACAACAAGTAATTCAAGCTGAAGAACCAATGCCACCTGATAAAGATATAGTAGGTGGAATCAATGGAGGGACAACTGTTGGTGATATTTTAGATCATATAAATTCTCTTCCTAACAAAGAATTTACTAAATATATGAATGAATATCAAAATCTTTCAACACAATATCTTTATGTGCAAGAAAGAGCAGCATATCAAGGTTTTGCTGCCTTTTTAAAAAATACTAAATTTAAAAATGATACTTCAGGTCCTGGAGATGAAGCTTTTGGTTATAACGTTTCAAAACCTTTAAATGAAATTAGAAAAGAAGCTCAAGCACAATTAGATAAAGATAGAACTAATTATAAAAATTCAAACCCAGGGACATGAGAAGCTGGATGAAAAAATGAATTATTAACTAATGAAAAATATGGACTTCCATTAAACTCTAATACAGGTAATAATGCAAATGAAAATATAAATTATATTGAATCATTAGTAGTTAATTTTTTAACATCACAAAGAATTAAAGAAGTTGCTTTTGCTCCTTTCCAAAGTGCTGAATTTAATTCAACATCATGAGTTTTTTCTGATTTAAGTCTTAAATCTAATGAAATTATTAATTATGATATTATTACTCCAGTAATTACAGTTAAAGATGATGGTTCTTGAACTGTAACTGAAGAAATAAAAGAGAAAACAGGAGTTATTGGTGTTGGTGAAGCTTATTTAGATACTAAATATCAATTTAATAAAGCAGCTAATTATGTTTATTTCAATGGAAAAGAAAATAATACAACTCCTTCAGCTACAAGTAAAATAACTGTATATCAAACAAAATCTTATTTACCAGGAAAAAGAAATCCTATTCCTGCTTTTTCTCAAATATTTTCTAAAGCATTCCGTTCTGTTTCAATGTCAACAGTTGATTTAGCTCTTTCTTTAAATGCTGAAGGAAATTGAACTTTCCCTAAAGAAACATTTTTAAAATTATTAACAGCATATGAATATAATGACAGTACTGGAAAAGTTCAAATCGGTCTTCCTATAGCTGATTTAATTAATTTCCTTGGAGTTTCATCATTTATCGATGGAGCCGCTCCTAATATAACTAATATTAATAGAGATGAAGCTTTAATAAAAACTCTTAAAGTAACTACAACTCCACCAGAAGGTGGCGGAGCTACTAAAGAAGGAGAAAACGCTTTAGGACAAATGCCTGTCACAAAAGTTTCAGATCTTTTAAAATCTAAAGAAAATACTGCTAGATATTTAAATATGGTAGCTTTAACTTCAGGAAATATGGGCGGAGAAACTTGAGATGGAGCAGCTGATCCTACAAAAGCTTTATTTAAATCTGCTGAAGTAAATATTTTAGGAAAATTATTATTTCAATTTTTAAATTTTGCAACTAGCGCTTCAACTCCTGAATGATTTACTCAATTAAAAAAATTAGTAACTTATAATTTTACAATAACATCTGATGCTGTAACCGAAGTTTCAACTATTAATTTAACTAATGGAATGATAATAACTCCTCCTGCAATGGATGCTACTTCTCCATTTTTTGTAAATGCTGATATGACAAAATATAATAAATTTATTAGTGAAGTTGAAAAAATAATTGTTGAAACAGAATATAGTAATATTTTCCTAAGTAAAATAAATCAAAATAGTATTTTACAAAAAACATTCTTTGATAAAGAACAATGAGCAAGTGGTAATTTTACTGATCAAAACTTTATATTCAATCCAAAAAAATGAACTTTATATAAATTAGGTGTTAATACTTTTATGTATATGGGAAATGAAGGAAGTAAAATTTATTCAATTAATAAAGTTAATGAACAAAATATGCCTAAAATGATTAATAATGCTTTAAGAGCAAGTTTTTATACAGCTAATTCAGATTTATTAATTGGACAACCATCTTGATATGGAACAGATTTTTTTGAAATTAATAAAATGTATGATAATTTAAAAAATGATGACCTAATAAATGGAATTAATTATAATCAAAATCAAGCTGATACTCCAGGTCTTGTTATTAATAACAATTGATTAACTATTTTAAAAAATAAAATTAAACAAACTAATGCAAATTTAACAGATGCTGAATTAGTGCAAAAAGCAACAGAACTTAGAAAACAAATTGGAGTTAAATTAAACGGGCAAATTAATCTAACTCTTTCAAAGGGAAATTCTGATGCTATGCAAGGTTTAACTGAATTAATAAATACAGTTATTTTACCTGAGAATTCATATGATTTTTATAGAAGTAATGATTTAAATAATGGATTTTGATATTGAAAATTAAATAATGGAATTATATATAATCCTGCAGTTAATATTGGAGGAAATGAGAATTTTATGATGCAACAAGTTAATGATAAAATTAAAAGCATAGTAATTGTTAATTTTGGAGCAAATCCTGTTTTACCTTTTTCAAATGCTAAAGGGAAGGTAAAATAATGAATAGAAAGAAATTTTTATGACCATCATTATCATTAGTAACTCCAGCAGTTTTAGCTACTGTTGCTGTTACAACATCATGTAGTCAAATCCCTTTTACTGATAATTCTTTTTCAGAACAAATTGCTGAATTAACTTCTGATGCTGCTAAAAAAGTTTATAAAAATAATTGAATAAAATCAACTATAAGTGCTTTCTTTTTAAAAAGTATTTTAAAAACTGAAGTAACAAGTGCTAAAATAACTGCGATTTCTAATTTCTTAACTGATTTAACAAAAAAAGATTTAACTATTAATTTTGATTCAAAAAATACAACATTAAATACAAATGCTTTAATTTATGGATGATTTGAAACAAATATTTTTAATAACTATAAAGATTGAATTGGATTTGAAAAAACAAGAGATAATAATTGATTTAATGGTCAAGTTAATGGATTAGAAGTTGAAGGAGAATTTAAAGAAAATTGATCAAATATTCAAATATATAATTTTAATGCAACAACTCAAAAATGAGAAAAATCTGATATTTTAGTTCCACAATATTTTTTAAATAGTTATGCGGATTATGATTTCTTCCCCGGAGCAGCTCCTGATAGTGCTGAAGGTAAATTTAATATATTTTTTGAACAATCATTTAAAAAACTATATAACACTCCTGAAACTGATGTCCAAGACAAATTATTAGAAATGTTATTAACTAGTTTTTATTTTAATCAATCTTCAAGCGAATTTGTTTTAGGAGGAACAACTTTTAATAAAGATAAACCTCAAGGATCTTCAATTTCAACATTTGAAGGTTGACAAGCTACTAACTTCGATGAAAATGATCCTAACTATTTCTTAATTAAATATTTAGTAGATACTACTCCTTTTATTGCGTGAAATATTAAAACTGAAGATGCTAAAACAATTGAGAAATTTCAAGGTCCTACAGGAATTAAAGAAGTTTTAACTTTTGATAGTTATAAAGAAGTTTTAAATAAATTACAACCTTCAATTGAAATTGATAGAAGATTAAATAAAAATATCAAAATTACTTCAAGTGATACTATTTTTAATACTAATTTTTCTCAAATGAAAGGATTTAATTCAGCAGGATTAAAACTTGATACAACAGGACTTACTAATGATTTAAATATTGATAGGAATAATTTAATTTATAGCCAATCATTTTTATCAGGTTTTATAAATAAATTTGGTACTATTGAACAAACAAAAGATACAATAATTTCTTTTGATCAATTAAATGCAATTAATACTATTCAAACTTCTAGTATGAATAATGGAATTCTTCACAAAGTAAGTCTTAAACCTAATTCATCTTCAACATTAAAAGCTGCATATCAAATTACTCAAGGTGATTTAATTCTTCCTGAACCAGCTTCAGGTCAAACATTACTTCAAATCGTTCCTAATTTTTCAAATAGCTCAAAAGACTTACAAGAAATTACTGTTTATATGAATTGAAATTTAGGTAATGGTATTAACTATAAATACAATGTTAAAATAACATGAAATATTAATGCTATTCCTGATAATGCAAATATTTCTTCTGATTTAGCTAATGAAACTAATATTAAAAATGTTGATGCTAATAATAAATATTTCTTAAAAGGTATAAATACTTTAAATAATGAAAAGAAAGCTCTTGATTTATCTTATGTTATTAAATTAGTTCCTAAATTTAAATTTAATACAAATGCTGATGGAAGTATTAATTTTACTCAAATAAATAGTAGAATTTTACCTTTTGGTAAATTTTCTATAGAAGACTTTCAATGAACTCCAGAAGATAAGTATTCTGTGTCTAATTTACTTTATTTATTCGATAATACTTTATTTAATAAAGTTAAACAAGCTTTTGTTTGAAACAATTATAGTTTAGATTACAAAATAAGTCAATTAAATAAAGTTTTTTCTGAATTAGGATTAAATACTTTAACAGCTAGTCAAAGAAAAGATAATAAATTATCTGCTCCATATTTTACTCCTATAGTTGGAGGACAATCTTCTATAATTAATGATGATTCTTTTAAAAATATTTTTAACCAAATTGTAAAGCCTAATGGAAAATATAAATTAGATCTTAAAGAAGAAATAGATAAATATGAAAGAAGAAAATAATTTATTTTTAAAAATAATTAATAAAGAAATTCCTAGTAATATTTTTTTTGAAAACAAAAGGGTAATTGCTTTTTATGATATTAATCCTGTAACTGAAGGACATTTTTTAGTTGTTCCAAAAGTTTATTCAAGAAACTTAAAAACTATCAAAGAAAAAGAATTAAATTATTTAATTTCTATTGCAAGAAAATTAGCTCTTAAAAAAATTAAAGAATTAGGGGTTGATGGTTTTCGTTTAATTATTAATAATGAAGCTACTTCTAAACAAGTAATTTTTCATACTCACGTTCATATTATTCCTTCTCCCAAAAAATAAAATTTTATTTTTTAAAGATCTTCATCATCAATTTCATTTAACATTCTATCAATAGTATCTTCTTGATTAGAATTAAAATCAATAGTTGTATTAGATATAATTTCATCAATATCAAATTTACGTTCGTTTTTCATTAATTTATCATCAATTGATGGAACATAATATTCTTCATATGTTGTTGTGTGAGTAAGTAATTTAGCTTCATTTGGATTTTTTTGTTCAATGTTTCTAGTAGGTATTTTTTTTGATTTATTTTCAATTATTCCATACTGAACTAGTTTCTTTTTATTTCTAATCATTAAATAAGTTATGATTCCTGCAGAAATGATTACAAGTGCTATTGTAGTTGATATAAATGATCATAAGTAGATTTGGTCTAGGTTATATGAATCTAGAAGAGCAAATCCAATTATTGTAATCGGAGATTTTAATCATAATGCTTCATTATTTTTAGCATCAACATATCTTCCATCTTTAATGTATTGTTTTACAACCACTAAAACATTAACGCTTCCTTGGTTATCATCTCTGTCTTCTAAAATTAGATCAAAGTCGTTTGCTTTTAAACTATTAACAACAATTTGTTTTTTACTAAGACCTTCTTTAATTTGTTCTACAGTTGAATTAGAAGCTATTACATTATTTAAATTAAGGTCATAATTACCTTTAGCTACAATCGAAGTAGTTATATCTTTCCCAGTTACTTGATCTGGGCTTAATAAAGCTTGCCCAAATCCTGAAATATGAGTTGTAATATTAATTGGTCTATCAATTACTTTTCCATTTTCAATATATCTTGGTATTTGTAATAAAAGATCTATTGTCCCTAAGAAATTATCAGCCATTTTTGTTACAAAAGTAAAACTATCAAAATTAAATGCTGAGGCAATTTGAAAACCACTATATAGTTCAATAATTCTTTTTAATTCAGGTTCATTATTTACAAATGAGCTTGCTAGTTGTGTAGAAAAAGTTTCTTTTGCAAAAACATCAGTTTCAGGATTTATTTTAAAAATTGTATTTGTTTTATCTGTAACAACTTGACCATTACCTAATAAGTCTTTTCCAAAATTATTAAAGGTAATTATTTGAGATTGAATGCTAGATAGTCCATCAACCTCATTTCCAGAAATATCAAAGTATTTATTTAATTGAAATGTTAATTTTTTTTCTCCTGTAAGATCATCATCCATAATACTTGTAGGATCAATAATAATATTATTAGCACTTAAATTAGTTGGAACATTTAAAGATTCATTATTACCTTCTAAAAATAAATTTATATTTTTCGCTATTTCTGTTCTTATTTGACTAATTCTAACTCTTGAAGGTAATTGGTTGTTTAATGATGGATTTAAATTAAGAACATTAATATTAACATTTCTTTTAAATTGAGTAGGAATAACTTTTTTAAGTCCTATAAGTTGAAAAGATTGAAAGTAAGTTGGATTATTTAAATCATTATTAGTAAGAACTCCATTTTCTAAATATTTTTCAGGAAACGCTTTATATGTAATGGTTCCTTCTAAATTATCAACTAAAACAATTTTTATCCTTATATTGTTTTTCCCATAACCAGGAGCTTCTTTGTCATTTTGATAAAGATCACGAGAATAATCTTCTAACTGATATTCCAAAATATTTGATGCAATAGTTTGAGCATCTTCTGGACTACAAGATATTTGTAATGTTTCTGCCACAAATTTTGGTGAAACAAAATTTAATTCATGATTAATAATTGTTTCATTTTTTACAATTTTAGGAAGAGAAAACGACAAAAAAACAATAGGGGTTACTACAAGGGGGGAAACACTTATTAATGTTCTTATTCTTTTTTTCACAAAACCTCTTTTTTCTATAAAAATGTTATAAATTTTTATTTTTTATAATTAATTATATATTTTCTTTCATTTTCGTTGATAATTTTAATTTTAATTGATAAATAATTTTCAAAATTAAAGTTAAAATTTTCTCATCATTCTATTATTATAATTTTATTTTCAAAATAATCAATAAATTCTTCTAAACTACTTCCTTTTAAATTATAAGCATCAATATGAATAAAATGTTTATAAATATTTATAAAGTTAAATGTTGGAGAAACTATTTCATTTTTTTCATTTAATTGTTTCCCAATTTCTTTAGTAAGCGTTGTTTTCCCACTTCCTATATCTCCACTTAATAAAATGAATTGAATATTCTTAGATTTTATCTCTTCTAAAATTGTTTTAGTAAAAGAAGGAATGTCTTCTATTTTTAAATTATTAAACATTAATTCTCACCTTAATATTTTTAATTCAATCACTTATTAAGTTTTGAAACTTAATAAGATCCTTTTCATTTTTTTTAAAAATAGTTAATTGAAGTCTGGCATTTGATGCTAATTTATATACTTCAGAAGTTTTTATTTTACTATATATAAAAAGGTCTCTTTCACTCAATTGATTAATTATTATTTTTAATTTCTTTTTATCAATAAAAAAAGAAACAAGAGGCCAAAAAGGAAAAACAAAAAGAAATGTTAATAAAATAATTGTTAATAACTTAGTTCAATTATTCCCTCTTGAAATATCAAAATTTAAAAATATTTCTCAATTAAAAGAATAAAATAAAATATTAGAAATTAATACTAATGAAAAAAAAATAATAAAAACTAAAAGTTTTTGTCTACAAAAATATTTTGCTATTATTGCATTTGTTAATAGCATAGATTATTTTTTTCTTCAAAGCCCTTCAGGAGTTCTAATAAATGAACCATCGATTGTTAATATTTTATAGGTTTCACCTATTTTGTTTTCTCTTATTTGTTCATCAGATAAATCAGGAAATTGACTTTTTCATTGATTATTTAATTGACTTTCAACTTCTTGATAAATATCATCAAAGGCAAATTCATCTATTGTATTTCCCATTTTTTCTTTAATTACTGACAAAATTGTTTTCATTTTTCTCCTTTAAATATATATGTTTATTTAATAATACATATAATT
>JBOFZK010000037.1:0-1519 GCA_051655145.1 Metamycoplasmataceae bacterium | reverse complement strand
TTAATTCACAAATACATATGTAAATTGTGCTTTTTTTTTTTTTATCATTAGAAGACTGAATAGTTTTTTCATGTAATGTACAGAATAAGACTTACCAATATCAGCAATAGTGAAGAAAAGTAAGAAGAGGAGTAACATTGTGATCCTGAGTGTTTAGTTCAGACCTCCAGCTTTAGAAATAAATATCAGGGTTGTGTATGTGAGATTGTCTCTGACGTCTCCACATGTAGCTCCGCCCACTCATATTTATTCATAGACATCACAACTTCATCTCATACTGCACAGAGGAGTAAGAAACACTGAACATAAGAAACATCTGTATGTATTGTATTGATATTTATTGACATTTAAAAACAGGAAGTATTAATATATGGTACATTTAAAACAGATAGAAATGTGCGATTTAGTTGCGATTAAATACTAAATTTGATTGATAACCTCTGTACAATTATACATACAATGTAAATATTACATAGTATATTCTTTTTACTCCTCATTACATCTGCACTATTTTTATCTATATGTATCTTTATATCCTTACTGTACATTCTGTCCAACATTTCACATTCATGTATATATCTGTATATAATGTGTGCACATATATATATATATAATATGAAATATACATGATATATATAACTGAAGTACTTGTTCTGGATCTGCTCCAGTTTCATTATTCATAATACTCTTTGTGGTATCTGTAAATCTGTACAGAAAGTTTGTAAAATGTCATTGTTAGCTCACATCCAGCAAAATAAAATACCTTTGTACATAAATGCATATTGACAATAAATGAATTTAACTGATTAAAATGAATTGAGGGATAAAAAAAAAAATCTATTTAATTTCAGTGCACACCAGTAACATCAGAACCAACACTGCAACACTGTTAATGTAATTAAAATCTATATTTTAGTATGAAAAATGTACTTTTGTGAATTTAGTATGATAGTTTTCATATTTAAGTTCCTATATGTTTTCCAGCTGCATATGGCATCACAAATGTACAAATGTACGTGTCTGTGGTTTACTAATAACTGACATTTGGTAAAGAGAGTCGCTTTAATCTTCTGTGGGTTTAGAAGCTTCCTGTATTCCTGCTTAAGGTTTTTGTACAGCCTTTTCTTGACTCTGTATTACTGTGCTACATCTCTTAAAGCACAGTGATAACGTGCAGAATCTGAGTGCTTTAGGTATCTGATAGTACGTTCAGTAGAGTCTGAGGTTGATTCTGCCTCAAATCGAATGTCAGTGGGACTGTCGCCTACATTAAATAAAAAGTGTAGTGCGCTATTTGGATATTGTATGTACCAGGAAAGCAAAATGTTACTGCTGCTTGATTCATATAAATATTTCAGGGTAACAGTGTCTGTTTCTTTTCCGACAATGTTTGCTTCATCCATTGACCCAATTTTATCTGCAAGACGTCCTGCTGTAAAAAAAGAATAAAAAATAATACATTTGTGAATTTGTGTGTACATTTTATAATAATATTCTGTGTAATTATTTTTGTACAGTA
>JBOFZK010000036.1:0-1479 GCA_051655145.1 Metamycoplasmataceae bacterium | reverse complement strand
GCTACTCTTTGGGGCAGTCTCATCTGTGTCTATGACCAGCTAGAACAGATTTTTACCTCTGAATGTTACTCTAACTGTAGCACAGTTACTGTTCTTTTAATGTAAGTGCAAACAAGTTGGGGCAGCTTTCAGTGAATGCCATCAACCAAAATGTGAATCAAGTCTAGGATCAAATCTAGATTTGAGATTCCAACCCAAACACAGAACATTTTAAAGATTTATTTGAATTTGACCTAGTTGAGGGCAAATCTGTAATTTTGCAATACTTTAAGAATGCTACTGTGAAACCATCATTTGGCATGTGAAGATTCAGCTGAGAACACAAGCAGCATTATTGTCACAATCGATACCCCAACAATGGTCCTTGACCTGTCTGAATTATTTGGTAAGTGCTATTTGTTGGGGTAGTTTTCAGTGATTCAAACATCTGGGTGACAAAGATCTTTTATTCGAGTTGTATTAACCTTCATGTTAACTGCTGTAAGCACAATTAGATTACTTCAAATAGAAGCACTCATTTTTATACCATTAATAAGTGCTACTCTTTGGGGCAGTCTCATCTGTGTCTATGAACCAGTTGGAACTGATTTTTACCTCTGAATGTTACTCTAACTGTAGCACAGTTACTGTTCTTTTAATGAAAGTGCTAACAAGTTGGGGCAGCTTTCAGTGAATGCAAACAGTCAAAATGTGAATCCAGACTATGATCAAATCTAGATTTGAGATTCCAACACATGCACGGAACATTTGAAAGATTGATTTGAATTTTGCCACATGCATTCCGTGGACTACTTGATGACGAATCTGTAATGCTACTGTGAAACCATCATTTGGCTTTATTGCTACACCAAGAGGAACAATATCTGTCGTATTTTCAAAATTGATACCTTAACAATGGCTCCGACCTTGCATTAATCATTTGGTAAGTGCTATTCTTTGTGGAGTTTTGTGTGATTTAAACAACTAAAGATGATTTTTACCAATTTCTCAATTAGATTACTTCAAATGGGAGCACTGATTTCTTGTATTTTTATAAGTGCTTCTCTTTGGGGCAGTTTCATCTGTGTATTTAACTGCCGTCTGTGAATATTTCGATGCAGCGCTTATTAGTCTCAGACGGAGACCCTATTAACTTTGTTACATTTTCTATGCAAATGTTCTACATATTCATTATGATATTAGTGCTATTTGTTGGGGTAGTTTTCAGTGATTCAAACACCTGGGTGACGAATATCTTTTATTCGAGTTGTATTAAGCTTAATGTAAACTGCTCCTCGGGTCCTGTAAGCACAATTAGATTACTTCAAATAGAAGCACTCATTTTTATACCAATAATAAGTGCTACTCTTTGGGGCAGTCTCATCTGTGTCTATGACCAGCTAGAACAGATTTTTACCTCTGAATGTTACTCTAACTGTAGCACAGTTACTGTTCTTTTAATGTAAGTGCAAACAAGTTGGGGCAGCTTTCAGTGAATGC
>JBOFZK010000035.1:0-1086 GCA_051655145.1 Metamycoplasmataceae bacterium | reverse complement strand
GCAGAGGGCAGTTTTTACCCGAGTGGAAGCCTGCTGGCACGACTCAATCCATCTGGTTCTCCCTTTTGGGAAGGCCTGGTATTGTGTCTGCTGGAGCTCGGTGAGCACCTTCACCAGCTCACCCATGACGGCAAGTCATTGGCAGAACCAGCTTTAATTTTACCAGTCGGCGCTCGGCCACGCCCCGATGCCTCAGTGTCCAAGCGACGTCGAGTGCCAATCAATGTTCTAGAGGAGCAGTGGTCCTCTTTTGAGCATTTTCCCCTAAACGAGTCCCTGCTTCACCAACACATACTGGTACAGTGACTGTAACATTGCTGCAGCTGGCTCGGTTCGTTTGTCAATCTCACACTCTCTTGTACCATAACATGGGAATGCTATCTGCATCCATTAATTAAAGAGTTACTAATTTTGGAAGAGGTATTAAAGCAGAATTTAAATCGTGAGATTCTTTGTCATTTAACTCTAAACATTTGACTTTCTCTAGCTAAACACACTGCTCAATGCACCTAATGCAGATCCATTTACACCCAAGTCCTCCAACTACACGTAAGTCCGAAGCAGCACAGATTTCTGAATTGATAATAGTTTGTCTACTGCTTTTGCACAGTTGTGGGTATGAACACCATTTCATATTCAGCTTTTTGAAATAGATTATCAGGAAAGCAGATTGGAGGTGAAATTGAGTACAGCTTTCAAAATGGAGATACTAAAAATCCAGTCAACTATCTCAGTGAGCTCCAGAAACAAAGCGGTAAGATTCGCTCCACAATCTTCCTTTTGGATTGTTGTATTATTGGTGCTGAGTGAGATTGAATGGCTTTTGAAATTCTTTTACATTTCAATGAATCCTGTTTCGAGTAGGTATTTATACATCAGGTCCTCCATCAACTTCAAGCGTTCCACTGTTGTCTTCTACAGCCACTCCAAAAACAACGTAAGATTATTTCAGACCTGTATAAGTAAATGGAGATATCAGTCATGGTTGTGAAATTTTGCCTGAAAAGATTAACAATCATTATGCTTTGTGTCTTCAGTACTGGTTCAGCTATGGTGCAGGCCAGAGTGGTCTTCAACTCCTTCACT
>JBOFZK010000034.1:0-14193 GCA_051655145.1 Metamycoplasmataceae bacterium | reverse complement strand
ATTATTTAATATAGTTTAAAAATAAATATTATTAACTATTAAATTAATTATAGTAATTAATAAATATAAACTAACTAAAAATATTTTAAAAGAAGATATATATTTATATATAAAAGGAGTTTATTTTGAGTGAGGAAGTTAAATCATATAACGAAATCAATAGTAAAAAGAAATATTTTGATTTTTTAACAAAAAAAATTATTAAAAATATTAAGGATTTTGTAGAACTAGAAGAAACGTATGAAGATTTATTAAAAAAATTTAAAAATAATGATGATGAATATATTTTAGAAAAGTCATGTTCACAATTGAAAGATTATTATTGAAATACATTTTGTATTAGAATGAGAGAATATTCTAATATTGTTTATAAAATAATAAAAAATAATCCTTCTAAATATCAGCAAATAGAAATATTTATTAACAAATCTAAGTTTATAAAACAATTTTATGAACATTATAGGGCAATGAATCAAGTTGTTCATGCATATAATGAAAACGATAAAGATTTTGATAACTTATTTGAAATAAATAATAAAAATTATTCATTTAAAGAAAAAGGAGCTATTCATTTTGCCTATAAAAATTTTAATGAGGTAGAACATGAGTTTATAGAAATAATAAAAAAGTTTAGAGAAATTGAACAAATAGAATGTGAAGAATCATATTTAAAAGAATTAAAATCATATTTATATAATGATCCGATTAGATCATTATTTTTACTACTTTTAGATGAAGAAAATTAATATATTAAATTTTATAAATCACAAATGAAATTATTAGGAGTTATAAGAATTTTATTTTCATCATAGTTAAAACCAGTTTCATTTAAATTAATTTCTATTTTTGGAGAATTTAAAATAATTAAATTCGGAGAGTAAATATTATTTGTATCAAACATTTTAATGTTAGATACAAAATATAATAAGTAATCTTCTTTATATTCTTTATAAAATTCATATTCTTGTCTTGACATATAAAAACGATTTAAATTACTATTAGTTGTTGATTTAACTTCAATATACTTTATTTTATTTTCAATAGTGATTTCGAAATCATGATTTTCATATTTATTCATTTGAGAAACTCATTTAACATTTTCTTTTCCATAATGTTCAATTAAATTCTTATATACTAATTGTTCACCACAAAGTCCTATATTTTCTAATAAGTCTTTATTAATTGCTTTTTCATTATTTTGACTAATTAAATTATATTTATTTATCTTATTATTTAATTCTTTCACATCTAATATTTTTAATTCTTTATTATTTAATATATATTTTAGTTCTAGCTTGATTTTATCAGGGGAATTAATTAATAATGAAGAGTAATATGTATTTCATTCATTTAGGATGTCTTCATATTTAAATTTTTCCATATTTTTTAAAGTTATATTAATATAATCATCTAAAGCAACTTTAATATCGTAATGGGTATAATTTTTTAATTTATCTTTTTTTGCTTCACTTTTTTTGCCAAATTTTAATAATTGTCTTAATGAATTAATATCCATATCATTAGATTTTTTATAATTTCTTTTGTTATTATTAATAATTCTTGTTTGAGTTAAATAGTATTCATTTATGTTTCCATTTTCATTATTCATTAAGAAATGATCTATCATAATATCAGAATAAAAAGAAGCATCTATTCTGCATCTACTTTTATCTCAATTATCACTCTTGAAATAAGCCTTACCTCTTTTAAAAGATTCTTGAAATATTTCTATTATTTCATTATTTTGATTCATAATAATCAGTATAACGGATAAGCTTAATATAAGAAATTTATTTATGATTAATAATTAAATTACAAAAGTTTTCAAATGAAATAAATTTATCGTTTCTAAGTTCATAATTAGTAGAAATATTTTCAACAATATCAACAAAATTTTTGAAATCTATCGAATCTATAGTATTTATAAAATAAAAGATTTCAAAAATTTCCTTAAATAAAATATTAATTTCTAAAACTAAAAAAATGATTTTTGATATTTTAAATAAAAACTTTTGAATACTTTTGTCTTCTTTAATTTTTTCCTCAAAAAATCCAATATCGTCTAAAACCCTTTTATTATTAACGGGGTTTATTATTTTATCTAATATATCCTTATTTTCTTCATCTAAAATTTGTTTAAATAAAAAAGCTATAATAACCTTTGTTCTTTTGTTTATAGTTTTAATTTCTATGGATGTAAAATTTCTTTTAAGAATTTTATCTTTATCTCTTTTATTTTTTTGAAATAACTTATTAATATCATAGATAGCACTATTTATTTCTTTATTTGAAATTTCGGTATTTTGAATTTTGTTTTTTAATAATTCAAATATGGAAGTATTTTGTATTTTTAGTTTTATATCAATCTTTTCGATATTAATTTCTACTGCTTTCATTACATTATTACCAAAACACGAGCTTTTATTTCTAAAAAAATCATATTCCTTTAATTTTTGAGAAAAAGCAAATAATTTTTCAAAAGAAATTTCATTATCTTTTTTGTGGAATCATTCTAACTCTTGTTTTACTAAATTAAATTTTTCCAATTTTTTTGATATTTTTTCATTTCTATTAAAAACATTTCTAGTATTAATTATTTTCTTAGCTTTATCAGAATTATTATTTGTCAATAAAATTAATGTTATCCCATCTTTTGTATCTTTATTATTATTTATGCTTTCATTCAAATAATTCATAATATCTATTAGTGATTCAAAATCTGTTTTTATAGCAATTTCTTTAAAATGATAATTTTTATTATTAATTGTATTTTTTAAATCATTATTATCTTTTATATGCGTTAAAACAAAAACTCCATAATTTAAGTTGAAATAATTTGTAAAATCATATAATTTAACTAAATCATATAAATATTTAATATTATTTTTATTAAGTATTTGATTATCATTTTTAAATTCTAATATTATGTTTTTTTCTTTAATATTACAATATAAATCAATGAAAAAATTATATATCCGTTTATCCGTTTTTTTCTTTTTATTACTATTTTTTATATTAGATCATTCTTTTTCAATATTTTTATTCCTATTATTTTTAAAGTATTCTGCTGATTTAATATTTATTTCATTACTATATTTATTTGTTTTTAAAGACCTTTGAAAATGATTAACAACATGTGCTTCTAATATATTTCCTAAATGTTTTTGTCCAAAAACTTGATTTATATTTTCTGTATTCTCTTTTAATGAAGATAAAGCTTCAATTAAGGTTTTCTTTATTTCTTCAATTAAGGCTTTCTTAATTTCTTCAATTATTTCTGGATCCATAAGGGTATTATAGCAATTTAGTGATTTTAAAATTCTTTATAATTAATTTTTTATATTATTAAATAAAAAAAATAACTATTATCGAAACTATATCTAATAGAAATAATGATGACCATACAATTGTTAATAAAGATCTTAAACAAGAAATTATCGAAATAGATTTATTTATTTTAAATTGCGTGAAATCGATAAATAATATTTCTTGAATTTTATTTTCAGATTTTAATTCTTCAAGATTTAATTTAGATTTATTTGTATATAATAATATTCATAATTTTTCATTTTTTAAATTTACTAAATGAGAAATAAAAAGAGAAAAAATAATAACTAATAAGGTAATAGTTAATATTAATCTTATTTGAATAGATGTATTTAAAGAAAATATTAAAGAAAACATTATTGATGAGATAGTTATTGCTAAAGAAAGTAATGTATATCCTATATTAGAAAGTCTACTAATTATTTTTTGTATATTATTTAAATTATTTATATGGACATCGACTAATTTATCAAAAGCTAAATTTGTTATGCAAGTCATAAACTATTTTAAAACGCTTTCCATTAGACTTTATTTGTTCTTCTCTATTTTTAATTGCTTTATCCATAATATCAGAATGATATTTTATAAAATAAGAATATGGAACAAATACTATATAATCCTGATTTTCAAATAATATTTTAGGTAATTTATAACCATATATAGTATTGTTAAAATCGATAATTTTATTTGTTAAATGATCTTCTACAATACAAACAACCCCATTAATTCTATTATCTTCCCAGTCCCTTAAAGAAGCAGAAATCTCGTTATAAATTCACCCAGAATTAATAAAATCATTATATTTATATTCAATTTTTCTTTTGTTATATGTTAATAAATCCTCTGTTAATAATAAAATAGTACAAGAAGAACCCGCTATTCTATCATGTAAATACTTTCAAATAGTCTCATTTGAACTTTTACTTTTGTCTAGTTTTTCACTATAATTTATATAATCATTAAAATTTGTAACTAAACTATTTATTTTTTCAAATTTACTAATATTTTTATAATCATGGGAATATGATATAAAACACGTTTTTTTACTCATAATAAATCCTCCTGGAAGAATTATAATACTTTATTAAAAATATTAATTATGAATATAATCGTTCTAATTTATCTTTTATTAATAAAACTTTATAGATATTTTAATTATCTTTTTCTTATTTTATCTTCCCTAGTTATTTAATTTTTAAATTAAAGATTATAATTTATCAAAAGAATTAAAGGAGATTTTATGAATGATTTTAATATTTGTACTGTTACATTATCTAAAAAAGATAATAATACATATTCATTATATTTTTCATGTCCTGGGAATAATTTGTATAAAACAAGAGATATAAAGCTAAGAGATACGCATAAGGGTTCTCCAATTGGAAGTTATTGTCACCAATTATTTATGAAAAATCATACAGAGTGAGAAATATAGATTAATAAAAATAATCCTATTTTATATGAGTATAGCCAACCAGATTTAATGTTAGAATATGAATTAAATAAAATTAAATAAATTTTAATACATTTCTTAATATAAATTATTTTATAAAATAAAAAAAGCCCTTTTAAAAAGGAACTTTTTAATAATAATTTAAATTTAATTTAATTATTTTAAATTATTAAAAGCTAATTTACAAATTAGAACTTCTTCAAAATATTCTTCAAAAAGATTAGATGGATAACCATCAATAAGAGCATCCTTAAATTCAATAATATTATTTTTAATTTCTAAAATTTTTATTGCTTTTACTTTTCCTACTCCATCATTTATAAAACCATATTCATTATAAATATTTTTATATGGAATAACCATTACAGAACCTTCTGTAGAATAAATTTTAATATCATATCCTTTTGACGATTTTGATTCTATTATTTCTGAGATATTTTTTTTATTATTATTCATTTTAACCTCCTTTCGTGTTTTATATATATAAATATTATAACTTATATATAAACATTTAAACACATAAAATTAAATGTTTTTTTAAAAAAATACATAAAATGTTTTTTTTTTGAAAAACTAATATTAATTTATATTATAATATGAATATCTAATTGAAAGGGAGAAATTATTAAACTACAAGAAATAGCAGATGTATATAGTGGAGTTTTAAAGAAACGATCTGATGAAGAAGGAAAATTTAAATATAGAATTATTAAAGGTAATGATTTAACAAATTTTTATAATATAAATCCTAATTTTTTACAATTATATTATTCTAAAAACTATTTTAAAGAAGAAAATAAAATTAAAAAAAATGATATTTTAATGAAAGTTATTCCACCTTACAGGTTTTGAATAGTGGATGATGATTATGAAGATATAATAGTAGATTCTAATACTTTAATCATAAGATCTTATAATTATAATATTGTTGATTTATGATTAGAATTACATAAAAATAGTGAAAAGTTTTTAAAATCATCAAATAGTTTATTTGTAAAATATGTTAAAAGAGAAACAGTTTTAAATTTAGAATTAAAACAATTTAATGAGCAAGAAAAAAAATTAAATATTAAAAAATATAGTGTTTTAAAAAAATTAGATAAATTAAATAATAATTTAAAAAGAGAAATTCAATTAAATGATATATTATTTAGTTCAATTATAAAAGGAGAGAAAAATGGAAAATAATAGAGAAAATAATAAAAGTGAACTTTATAAAACACTTTGAAAAATTGCAAATGATTTAAGAGGTAGCGTTGATGGATGAGACTTTAAAAATTATATTTTTGGTTTTATGTTTTATCGTTTCATTTCAGAAAATTTAACTAACTTTTGAAATGAAAAAGAAGGAGCCCCTTTTGATTATGCTAGTTTATCAGATGAAGAAGTTCCAATTGCTATTAGAGAATATTCAATCGACTATAAAGGGTTTTGAATTAAACCTTCTGAATTATTTCAAAATGTTTTAAAGGGAGTTAAGCGTGATAATTTAGATAATTTAAATGAAACTTTATCTCAAATTTTTAAAAATATAGAATCATCATCAATTGGAAGTTATAGTGAAAAAGCTTTTAAAGGATTATTTGCTGATATAGATGTTAATTCTAATAAACTAGGCAATTCTATTTCTCAAAGAAATAAAAGACTTTTTGAAATAATGGATGCTATTGGTAATTTTAAACTAGGTAATTATCATGATAATTCTATTGATGTTTTCGGAGATGCATATGAATATTTAATGGTAATGTATGCTTCTAATGCTGGTAAAAGTGGAGGAGAATTTTTTACTCCTCAAGAAGTTTCTGAATTATTAACTCATATTACTATTATTGGGAAAACAAAAATTGATAAAGTCTATGATCCTGCTGCCGGATCAGGCTCATTATTATTAAAATTTGGAAAAATTTTAGGAATTAATAATGTTGAAGGATTTTATGGACAAGAAATTAATATTACTACATATAATTTAGCTAGAATGAATATGTTTTTACATAATATTCCTTTTACTAAGTTTGATATTGAAAATGATGATACTTTAATTGTTCCTAAACATTTAGATGAAAAGCCTTTTGAAGCAATTGTTTCTAATCCCCCATATTCAATTAATTGAGAAGGAGATTCAAATCCTACTTTAATAAATGATTCAAGATTTTCCCCGGCCGGAGTTTTATCTCCTAAATCAAAAGCAGATTTTGCTTTTATTATGCACTCTCTTGATCATTTAGCTTCAAATGGAGTGGCTGCCATTGTTTGTTTTCCAGGAATTTTTTATCGTTCAGGTGCAGAACAAAAAATTAGAAAATATTTAATTGATAATAATTATATTGATGCTATTATTCAATTACCAGATAATTTATTTTTTGGAACTTCAATTTCAACTAATATTTTAGTTCTTAAAAAATCACGTAGTATTAATGAAGTTTTATTTATAGACGCTTCTCAGCAATTTATGAAAGTAAATAATGGAAATAAATTAACACAAAATAATATATATTTTATTTTAGATTTAGTAAAAGAAAGAAAAGAATTAAATCATATTTCTAAAAATATTTCAAAAGAAGAAATATCTAAAAGCAATTATGATTTAAGTGTTAATAGTTATATCGAAAAAGAAGATACTAGTGAAGTTATTAATATTATTGAATTAGAAAAAGAAATAGAAGAAATAGTTACTAAAAATAATCAATTAAGAAAAGAGATTAACGATATTATTAGGGAAATTAAATAATGGATAATTTACTTAAAAATTGTCAAAATGTAGAATATAAAAGATTGGGAGATGTTGCAAATATCCAAAAAGGCTTTAATTTTCCAAAAGAATTTCAAGGACAAAAAAATGGCGAAATACCCTTTTTAAAGGTTTCTGATTTAAATTTGACAAATAATAAATATGAAATATTAGATTCTAATAATTTCATAACTGAAACTCAATGAAATAAATTAAAAAATAAATATATACAATATCCAAGTGTTATTTTTCCAAAAGGTGGAGAAAGCTGTAAATTAAATAAAAAAGTAAAACTTAATAAAAAAATAATGATTGATGGATTTTTAGCAGCGATTTATCCTATAGATCAAAAAATTTTATTAAATGATTACCTATATCATTTTTTTAAGACAATTGATATTAAAAATTTTGCAAGACAGGGAGCAACTCCATCATTAGATTTGCAAAGAATTTTAAATGATATATTAATCCCCATCCCTTCAATTGAAGAACAAAAAAAAATAGTAAAAATTCTTGATAAATTTACAGAGCTTACAGCAGAGCTTACAGCAGAGCTTACAGCAGAGCTTACAGCAAGTATTAAACAATATGAATATTATAGAGATAATTTATTTGATTTATCAAGTAATGTTGAATATAAAAAATTAGGTGAAATATCTATTTTAAGTAATGTAGGTGTTGATAAAAAAATTAATAAAAATGAAAAAAGTATAAAACTATTAAATTATATGGATATTTTTAAAAATAAATTTATTAATAAATTAGTTCCTAAAATGGTAGTAACTGCCTCAGATAAAAAAATAGAAATTTGCGATGTTAAAAAAGGAGATATTTTTATTACGCCTTCTTCTGAAAAAATTGATGAAATAGGAATTTCATCAATAATCGAAGAAAATATTGATAATTGTTGCTATAGTTATCACATAATGAGAATTAGATTATTAGAAGAAAATTATATATTAAGTAAATATATAAATTATTATTTTTCATCTAAATATGCCAAAATTCAAATATTAAAAAAAGCTAAAGGTATAACAAGATATGGGCTAACAAAAACCAATTTTGAGAATATTAAAATTCCTATTCCGCTAATTAAAGAACAAGAAAGAATTATTAAAATATTAGATAAATTCGAATATTTAACATCAAATTTAAAAAATGGTCTCCCAAAAGAAATTGAATTAAGAAATAAACAATATGAATATTATAGAAATTTTTTATTTAATTTTAAGGGCGAAGAATAATGTCATATTTTCTTGATGAAGAAGAAAAAAACATATCTATAGATGAGGATTTTTTTAAATTAAGTTCTAGCAATTTTCAAAAATTATTTCAGAAAAAAACATGTTATATTTTTGGAAAAAATGGTTCTGGCAAAACAACAATTTCAAGGCAAATACTTTTTAAACTTAAAAAAAGATTCGATTTATTTGTTTTCAATAAGGATTATATTAAAAATAATGTTTTCATTCAAGATAGCAATAATGAAAATTTTGATATTCAAAAAATAAGCCCTAATAATAAAAAAAAGACATTTGAAATTATTTTAGGAACTTCTTTGATAGAAATAGTTAATAAAATAAACGATAATGAAAATAATATTTCTATTAATAAGAAAATATTAGAAGAAAGTTTTTATATAAATGAAGATCTTAAAAATAATTTATTCTTTTTAAAAATAAGTAAACCCTTATATCAAAAGAATGATTTTCAAACAGCAACTATAAGAAGAAATATAATTAAAAATATTAGTTCTCTTGAAGAAAAAGAAAAGATTTTAGAGGAATTAAAATTAAAAATTAATTCTATAAAAAAGTTCGATAAAAGAGAAGATATTTCAAAACTTTTTAATTCATTATTAGAAAAAATTAATGAACAAAATATTAATATTAATAATTTTTCAAATTATTGAAATAAATTTGCTAAATCTCAAAAAATCATTGATCTGCATAATAAAGCACTTGAATTAAGTGAACCAGAAGGAGTTATTGAATTTATAGGAAAAGAATTTAAAAAGAAAGAAATTGAAGAATACCTTTCTAAAAATAGTTCTAATAAAAATATAATATTTGGAAAATTAAAAGAACAGCAAATAAAGATATCTAAATTAATTAATATTATTTTAATTAATATTAATAATTTAGATAAAGATAATTGATTAAATGATTTGTATATTAAAACAAAAGAAATTGAAGAAAAAAATAATATAATTTTTCAAGAAAATAAAAAAATAGATTTTAATTTTCAATTATATGATAAAAATGAATTGGATATAGAAAAAGAAAAGCAAGAAGCTAAAGATTTTTTAAATAAACATTGAATTACATTAATAATTAAAAATGAAGAAATAGAAAATATTATAGAAAATTTAAATTCTTTTGAAACACTATTACAAAATAAAAATTCGCTTAAAATAGAAAAACAAAACCTTCAAGAAGAATTTAAAGAGGATTTTATTGTAAAAATAAATAAAGTAATAGAGCATATTTCAAAAAATGAATTTAATATTAATTTAAATGATAGCACTAGAGGAGATGATCATTTTTTAGAACTTGTAAGTAAAAATAAAAAAATTGAAAATTTATCAGAAGGAGAAAAGACAACTTTAGCAATTTCATATTTTTTAGTTGATTTTTGAATAAACTATAAAAAAATAAATAAAAATTATATTATTTTTATAGATGATCCATTTGATTCTAATGATCATTTTAAGTATGATAATTTATTTAATTTTAAATTTAATATAGAAGAATTAGAAATTAATTTTACCTCCTTATTAGGTAAAATAGAAGAGTCCAAAAATATTAATGGAAGATTAATTATTTCAACACATAATATAAATATTTTATCTGCATTTATAAGAAATTTAAAGAATGAGCGGCAAGATAAAAACGATTTATTTTTTAAAATAAAGCATGAAAATTCAATTAATTTAGTTCATTTAGAAAAAAAAGATAATCAAGCAGAGGTTATTGAATTAGATATTGATTTATTTTTTCCTAAAGAAGAAAAAATGACAAAATATATTAATATATCATTAAATAGTAATGACTTAAATAAAATAGATGAAATAGAAAAACAAATTTATCTTTTAATTTGTTGTTTAAAAGTAAAAATGCTAGATATTTATGAAAATTATAGTAAGATAAGGGGTAAAACAAAAGAATTTGTTAATAAAAATAGAGAAAATATTAATTTTAATTTTAGTATAAATGATATTAAAAAATTTTTACAAAAGTTTTATTCAAATAATGATGAAGTAAAAATAAATTCACATTCTGAAGAAAAATTTGCTAAATATCTTTTTTTTATTAAAAAAAGATATGAAAAAATATTAAAATCTAATGATGAGCAAGCCTATAACAGGTTAAGACATAAAAATAATTATTATTCTATGCCAATAGGACATATTATAGAAGAATAACTTAAATCAATAAAAAAGGAGTAAATAATGAAAAATAAAATAATACTACAATCTGAAAATTGAACTGTAATAAGTGATATTAAAGATATTCAGAAAAAGAAAAATAAAATTTCTCCTTTAAGTGAATATGAATTAGAAAAAGAATTTATTAAAAATTTACAATCAATTGGTTATGAATATTTACAAATTAATAAAGAAGAAGATTTAATTAACAATTTAAGAATTCAAATTGAGAAATTAAATAATATAAAATTTAATGATAATGAATGATCAAGATTTTATAAACAAAATATTAAAAATAAAGAAACAGTTGAAGAAGCTACAGAAATTTTTCAAGAAAATCAAGGATTCAATTTTATTTTTGATAATGGAGAATCAAATAATATTTGGTTAATAAAAAAATATGATATTTTTAAAAATTCTCTTCAAGTAATTAATCAATTTGAGGTTGAAAAAGATAATATTAAATCTCGTTATGATGTAACTATTTTAGTTAATGGATTACCATTAGTTCATATAGAACTTAAGAGAAGTGGTATTAATTTAAAAAATGCTTTCAATCAAATAGAAAGATATATGAATACTAGTTTTAATAATTTATTTAACTTTGTTCAAATTTTTGTTATTTCTAATGGAGCAAGAACAAAATATTATTCTAATACAACAAGACAAAATTCAATTTCTTCTAAAAATTCTAATCAAAATTCAAGTAAAAAAATAAGTAATTCTTATGAATTTACTTCATATTGAACAGATCAAAAAAATGAAAGAATTTCTGATTTAGAAGATTTTACTATGAGTTTTTTTATGAAAAGAACAATATTAAATATTTTAACTAAATATTGTGTTTTCGATATTAATAAAGATCTTAAAGTAATGAGACCATATCAAATAATAGCTACAGAAAAAATTCTTGAAAGAATTAATGTTGTAGTTAATAATAAAATGCAAGGAAAAGAACAATCTGGTGGTTATATTTGACATACTACAGGAAGTGGGAAAACACTTACTTCATTTAAAGTAGCTACATTAGCATCTGAAATGGACGAAATTAAAAAAGTTCTTTTCGTTGTAGATAGAAAAGATTTAGATTATCAAACTATTAAAGAATTTAATAAGTTTCAAAAAGATGCCGTTAATAGTACAAAAAATACTAGTGAATTAAGAGCGCAATTAAATCAAAACAATATTAATAATAAAATAGCCGTTACTACAATTCAAAAATTATCTAATTTAGTAAATGATAAAAAAAATAATTTAGATATTTTTAAAGAAAATATAGTTTTAATTTTTGATGAATGTCATCGATCTCAATTTGGGAAAATGCGAAATGATATTGCTAAAAAATTTAAAAACCATATTATGTTCGGTTTTACAGGAACTCCGATTAGTGCTAAAAATGCAAATTTATCTAATGGTTCTAAATTTCAGACAACTGAACAAATTTTCGGTAAAGAATTACATCAATATACAATAGTAGATGCAATCCATGATAATAATGTTTTAAAGTTCAAAATAGATTATATGAAAACTATAAAAAATAAAGAAATCATTAATTTAGAAAAAGGAACAAATGTTGATGAGAATAAGGTTTATTTAGACCCTAAAAGAATATCAAAGGTAACTAAATATATTTTAGATTGATTTGATGTAAAAACTAAACGTAGTAGTAGCTACTGAGGAAAAGTTGAAACTGATAATAAAGGTTCAGATAATAAATATATTGATAAAAGAATGAGTGGATTTAATTCTATCTTTGCAGTTTCGTCAATACAAGCGGCTAGACTTTATTATGAAGAATTTAGAAAACAACAAAAAAATAAGCAAGATAATGAAAAATTAAAAGTTGGAATGATTTATAGTTTTGATCCAAATGAAGGACAAATGGATGAACAAGGAAATATTGTTGATAATGATATAGAAAATAATAGATTAGATGCTTCTTCAAGAGAAGCTTTAGAAAATGCTATTCAAGATTATAATGCTATGTTTGGAGGTCTATCTTTTTCTCTATCAAATGGATTTGATCAATACTATAAAGATATTTCTTTAAAAACAAAAAATAAAGAATTAGATATTTTAATTGTTGTTAATATGTTTTTAACTGGTTTTGATGCTCCACAACTAAATACTCTTTGAGTTGATAAAAAACTTAGATATCATGGACTATTACAAGCATTTTCAAGAACAAACAGAATTTTAAATAGTGTTAAATCTTTTGGACAAATAGTTACTTTTAGAACTATTGAAAAGGAAGTTAATGATTCGCTTGAACTTTTTAGTAATAAAAACGCTCGAGGAATAATAATTTTAAAAACTTATGAAGATTATATAGAAGGTTATCATGATGAAAATGGAAAATATAAGCCTGGATTTATCGATTTAGTAGAATCATTAAAAAAACAATTTCCTTTTTCTGAAAATGGAAGATTAACTGAAATAGTAGGTGAAAAATCAGAAAAAGAATTTATTATTTTATTTGGTAAATTACAAAAAATATTAAATATTTTATCTTCATTTGATGAGTTTCATGAAATGACTAATAAAAATATTACAGAATATGAAATAAGAAAATATCAATCCCTTTATTTAGATATTTGAGATAAACTTAAAAAAGAAGATGATTCTTCAAATAAAATTATTATTAATGATTCTCTTGATTTTGAAATTGAATTAGTTAAACAAGTAGAAATAAATATAGATTTTATTCTACAACTTATAGCAAAATATTCAGGTCAAAATAATGATCGTAAAATTAAGGATGAAATTATGTTAAATATAGATTCCTCAATTTCACTTCGTGATAAAAAAGATTTAATTATTGAATTCATGGAAAAACAAGAATACAATCAAGATAATGTTTATGAAAAGTGAGATTCTTTTAAAGGCGAAAAAAAAGAAAAAGAAATAGAAGATATTGTTAGTGAATTAAATCTTGATAAAACTAAAACCAATAAACTTATTGACTCTTATATTAAAAAAGGTGAAGTACAAGAATACGGGCAAGAGATATCTGAAATATTTTTAGAAAAACATAGCTATTTTAATGAATCTGGTTTAGCTAAAATTAATCGTGCAAGAAAATCCTTTTTTAAATGAGCTAGAAACTTTTTGAAAAAGTTTATTTATGATTAATTATTTTATTTATTCAATCTTTATAACTATTTGTATAATTATATTTAATTTTTGAATTATAAATTAAATATTATTTTATTCTTGTAATAAAAACTTATTATTTAATATAATAAATAAATATTAATT
>JBOFZK010000033.1:0-2989 GCA_051655145.1 Metamycoplasmataceae bacterium | reverse complement strand
CGGAAGGTTTTAAAATAAGTTCAGAAGGGGAAATCATGGGCTTTGCTAATACCGGACTTCTTCCCGCCGGAGCAATTAATATTAAAGAATCATATAATGGAGTAACTGTTACAAGAATAGCTAATGATGCTTTTAAAGGACAAATAAATATTAGTGAAGTTATTCTTCCTCCATCACTAATAAGCATTGGTTCAAACGCTTTTTTTGATGTTGGTTCTCCTGTTAAATTACCAGAACAAAATACTCCAGATCCTATTATATGAGATTTATCTCATTTAGTAAATTTAAAAGAAATTGGTGATGGTGCTTTTGGAAAAAAACGTCCTACTGCTTCTGATCCTACTCCTACTCCAGAATGATTTATAAATCTTAAATTAGAAAATTTAACTAATTTAGAAAGAATTGGTATTAGTAGTTTTTCTAATAGAAATATATATAGAATTGATTTTCCAATAACTTCTAATATTAAAGTAATTGATGAAAATGCTTACAGATTTAATAAAATTACTTCTCTTATAATTCCTGATTCAGTAACACATATTGGAAAATATGCTTTTGATAACAATAAAATTACTTCTCTTATTCTTCCAAATTCAATAACATCTATTGAATATGCTGCTTTTAGAAATAATCAAATTACTTTATTAGATATCCCTAAATTAGTAACATCTATTAGTGATTTTGCTTTTGAAAATAACCGAATCGCTTCTCTTATTATCCCAAATTCAGTAACAACTATTGGGCAAAGCGCATTTGATAATAATAAACTTACTAAAATAGATATTCCAAATTCAGTAACATCTATTGGTCGTTCTTCTTTTAGTAAAAATCAACTTACTTCACTTACTATTCCTGATTCAATAGCATCTATTGGTCATTCTGCTTTTAGTGGAAATCAACTTACTTCCCTTACTATCCCAAATTCAGTAACATTAATTGGTGATTTTACTTTTAGTGGCAATCAACTTACTTCACTTTCTATTCCACCTTTAGTAACATCTATTGGTGATTTTGCTTTTAGTAAAAATCAACTTACTTCACTTACTATCCCAAATTCAGTAACATCTATTAGTGATTTTGCTTTTAGTAGTAATCAACTTACTTCACTTACTCTCCCAGATTCACTAAAATTAATTGGAAATCAAGCTTTTCAAATTAATAAACTTACTTCAATTAAAATTCCAGATTCAGTAACATTTATAGGAGATGATGCTTTTGTAGGAAACAAATTTACTGATAATAAAATGATAATTTTACCTGCTAAATTTAATACAGCAAGTGAGCGCCAAAGAATAGGAATAACATTACCTTTAAAAGAAAATATAAACCATAACCCAAAACTAGAAGCACCATTACCAGAATCAAAGAGAAAAAATGAAATTAAATAAAAAACTATTACCAATTGGATTATTATCAACGAGTATAATCCCTTTTGCAATGGTTTCTTGCAACAGCGGGGAAAAAGTAACAACTTATTTTGAATCTGAAGGTTTTAAAATAAGTTCAGAAGGGGAAATAATGGGCTTCTCTAATACCAGTCTTCTTCCTGCTGGAGCAATCAATATTAAAGAATCATACAACGGAGTAACTGTTACAAGAATAGCTGATGATGCTTTTAAAGGGCAAATAAATATTAGTGAAGTTATCCTTCCCCCAACACTAGTAAGCATCGGTTCAAATGCTTTTTTTGATGTAGGTTCTCCTGTTAAATTGCCTGAACAAAATACTCCAGATCCTATTATATGAGATTTATCTCATTTAGTAAATTTAAAAGAAATTGGTGATGGTGCTTTTGGAAAAACAGAACCTTCTGTTTCTGATCCTGCTCCTACTCCAGAATGATTTATAAATCTTAAATTAGAAAATTTAACTAATTTAGAAAGAATTGGTATTGGTAGTTTTTCTAATAGAAATATATATAGAGTTGATTTTCCAATAGTTTCTAAAATTAAAGTTATTGATAAAAAAGCTTTTGGTTTTAATAAAATTACTTCTATAAAAATTCCTGATTCATTAACAACTATTGGAGAATATGCATTTGAAAATAATAAACTTACTAAAATAGATATTCCAAGATCAATAACATCTATTGGCGGTGGTGCTTTTATAAGAAATCAACTTATTTTAATTAATATTCCAGATTCAGTAACAACTATTGGAGTGCATGCTTTTGGTTATAATAAATTAACTTCTATTATAATTCCCTCTTCAATAAAAATTATTGAATATGGTACTTTTAGCAGTAATAAACTTACTTCAATAGATATTCCAAATTCAGTAACATCTATTGGAGAATATTCTTTTGGTTTTAATCCTCTTGCTTCAATTACTATCCCAGATTCAGTAAAAAATATTTGCGATAATGCTTTTGCTAATAACAAATTTACTGATAATGCCATGATAACCTTACCTGCTAAATTTAATACAGCTAGTGAGCGTAAAAGAATAGGAATAGAATTAGCCCCTTTAAAAGAAAATGAATTAAACAATAAACCAAAACTTGAAGCGCCTTTAGTAGAATCAAAGAGAAAAAAAGAAAACATTCAAAAATAATTATTAGTTTTAAGACATAATAATTTAACTCTTGATTCTTACTTTAATAAATTTATTTCATTACTATATGATTTTAATGAACCATTATCTTCTAAAGAAACACTTATTTATAATTAAATAATTTTATTAGATTAATTAATTATAAATACTTTAGAATTGTTTTTAATTTTTAATTTATCTTAAAATATGATATAATAACAAACAATTATTTAATAATTTGCAATAAAATTATTTGCAAAATATGATTTATAAATATCAGTATTAAATAATGTTTATTGAATATTTAGCATTTTAAAAGATCTAATAAAATATTTTAAAAAAGAAGAATTTAAAATATTTATATTGTTAGTTTAATAAATTAACTTTATTTTTCAGTAAAATACAAAAACATTATTTTTAACATATCGTTATTTAGTATATTTTAGAAGTTAAAAAG
>JBOFZK010000032.1:0-16037 GCA_051655145.1 Metamycoplasmataceae bacterium | reverse complement strand
ATTATATTCAACTAATCATTTTTCAAATAAAGACATTTTAAAAAAATATGAAGGTTCTTCAACAATTTGTAAAATGTGTTTTGATGTTGGATGAAGAAAATTATTACCTTCTTTTAAGGCGTCTTTTTCAAGAATGAATTCTTCATCTTGAACTGAATATAAACCTTTATATGATCCTTTATATATATATTCTTTTTCCATCATCTTTCAAAATATTTGACGGATAAGTTTTTGGTGTTTAGGATTAGTGGTTCTAGAAAAAAGATCATATTTGATTTCTAGTTTTTTTCAAAAGTCTTCAAATTCCATAAATATTCCATCAACATATTGTTGAGGAGATAAATTAAGAGAAAGAGCTTTTTGTTCTATTTTTTGTCCGTGTTCATCAGACCCTGTTGAAAATAAAACTTTATATCCTAATTTCTTTTTAAAGTTTTTAAAACTTCAGGCAATTGTAGTTGAATAAAAATGTCCTAAGTGGAGATTACCAGAAGGATAAAAAATAGGTGTAGTTATATAAAGAGTTTTCTGTTTATTCATAAAGTTATATTATAATATAATGATTTATTTTATTCGTATTTTTCAGGAAACTTTTTCTTCATTAAATCAATGAATTCTTTTTTTGATAAGTGTCCGTATTTTTGCATTAATTCATAAGCTTCATTATATTGTTCAACAGCTCATTCAATTCCTTCAAAACCTGGAACTTTAGTAATTCCTTCTCTTTTTCAATTTTTATATGTAGAGAAAAATGTTTTAACTTTTTCTAATCATTCAGGCGAAATATCTTCTAAAGTTTTAATGTGATCAAGACGGTAATCATCATGATGAACAGCGATTAATTTAGTATCAGTTTCTCCATCATCAATCATTTTCATTGCCCCAACAATTCTCGCTTTAAGTTCTACTCCTGGGCTGAATTTTTCGGAAGAATAAACTAGAACATCTAATTCATCTCCGTCTCAATCTAAAGCTTCGGCTATATATCCGTAATTAGCTGGATATTTAAATCCATCTCTTAAGATTCTATCTACAATTATTTTTCCTTTTTGTCTATCGTATTCGTATTTTATGTTTGAATCTGATGGAATTTCAATATTCACATCAACAATTTTGTTTTCAACTTCTTTATTCATAATATAAATTATATGTTTAAAATTATAATTTGTTTATTTTTTTTTTAAATTTTTATATATAATATATAAATTTTTTGTTTTTGCTTTAAGAAAATAAAAAAAACCTTTGATCAAGGTTTAAATTTTATTTTATGTTTCTCTGAAAACTGAATAGTAATTTTGTTTAATATATAATTAGATTAAAATGAAATTTAAACCGATCAATTTATTAGTATTGGTCAGCTGAATGTATCACTACACGTACACTTCCAACCTATCAACCTCATAGTCTATAAGGAATTTCAAGGGAATACTCATCTTTGAGGAGGCTTCCCGCTTAGATGCTTTCAGCGGTTATCCTTTCCATATTTAGCTACCCAGCTATGCTTCTGGCGAAACAACTGGAGCACCAGTGATATGTCCATTCCGGTCCTCTCGTACTAAGAACAGCTCTCATCAATATTCCAACGCCCACATCAGATAGGGACCAAACTGTCTCACGACGTTCTGAACCCAGCTCGCGTACCGCTTTAATTGGCGAACAGCCAAACCCTTGGAACCGACTTCAGCTCCAGGATGCGATGAGCCGACATCGAGGTAGCAAACCTTCCCGTCGATGTGATCTCTTGGGGAAGATAACTCTGTTATCCCCGGGGTAACTTTTATCCGTTGAGCGACAGCCATTCCACAATGAACTGCCGGATCACTAAGTCCTGCTTTCACACCTGCTCGACATGTACGTCTCACAGTCAATTACACTTTTACCTTTGCGCTCTACATATGGTTTCTGACCATATTGAATGTAACTTTGAACGCCTCCGTTACTCTTTAGGAGGCGACCGCCCCAGTCAAACTACCCACCACGCACTGTCCTCCTGCCTGATAAAGGCAGCAAGTTAGAAAACCAACGTAACAAGGGTGGTATTTCAAGGATGACTCCATGAAAACTAGCGTTTCCACTTCAAAGTCTCCCACCTATCCTACACATGTTAAATCAATTTTCAATACGAAGCTATAGTAAAGCTCCACGGGGTCTTTTCGTCTTGATGCGGGTAACCGGCGCTTTCCCCGGTACCATAATTTCACCGAGTCTAATGTTGAGACAGTAGAGAGATCATTACGCCTTTCGTGCAGGTCGGTAATTAGCCGACAAGGAATTTCGCTACCTTAGGACCGTTATAGTTACGGCCGCCGTTCACCCGGGCTTCATATCAATGCTTTGCATAAGCTAACACATCAACTTAACCTTCGGGCACTGGGCAGGCGTCACCACCTATACATCGTCTTACGACTTAGCAGATAGCTGTGTTTTTGATAAACAGTTGCCCCCCTCATTTTACTGCGGCTCTTATTGCTAAGAGCGCTCCTTCTTCCGAAGTTACGGAGCTATTTTGCAGAGTTCCTTAACATTAGTTTTCTCGCTCGCCTTAGAATACTCATCTTGGGAACGTGTGTCCGTTCTCGGTACGGGTATCTATGAGATTTAATACTAGAAACTTTTCTTGGAAGAATAAATCATATAATTCAGTACTTGCCGAAGCTTTCCCTATGTATCATACCTAGAATTACTTATGCGGATTTACCAACATAACATCTTTAGTATTTCCACCCTAATCCATTAAAGGGTCTATACTATCATTCTCCGTCATTCCATTGCTCTCATAAATTAGTACAGGAATATTAACCTGTTGTCCATCGGCTACGCCTTTCGGCCTGACCTTAGGTCCCGACTAACCCTGGGCGGACGAACCTTCCCCAGGAAACCTTTCCCAATAGGCGTCAGGGATTCTCACCCTGAATCGTTACTCATACCGGCATTCTCACTTCTAAGCGCTCCACTAGTCCTCACGATCTAGCTTCATCGCCCTTAGAACGCTCCTCTAACGTACATAAATGTACCCGTAGCTTCGGTACCATGTTTAGTCCCGTTACATTATTGGCGCAAGATCTCTTGACTAGTGAGCTATTACGCACTCTTTAAATGATGGCTGCTTCTAAGCCAACATCCTAGTTGTTTATGAAATCTCACAACCTTTCTCACTTAACATGGTTTTGGGACCTTAGCTGACGATCTGGGTTGTTTCCCTCGCGAACATGGAACTTATCTCCCACATTCCGACTGCATAATTATACATAATGGTATTCGGAGTTTGATTGTAGTCAGTACAGCTAGGTGCCGCCATTCCACATTCAGTGCTCTACCCCCAAAACTTAAAATTACACGCTAGCCCTAAAGCTATTTCGAGGAGAACCAGCTATCTCCAGGTTCGATTGGAATTTCACCGCTATTCACAAGTCATCCGGGCACTTTTTAGCGTACTGCGGTTCGGTCCTCCACTTAGTTTTACCTAAGCTTCAACCTGCTCATGAATAGATCACCTGGTTTCGGGTTTATATCAGCATACTAATTCGCCCTATTAAGACTCGATTTCTCTTCGGCTCCGCTTTTATCCACTTAACCTTGCATGCTAACATAACTCGCCGGTCCATACTGCAAGATGTGCGCTATCACCCATTAACGGGCTCTAACTACTTGTAAGTAAATGGTTTCAGAATCTATTTCACTCCCCTCCCGGGGTTCTTTTCACCTTTCCCTCACGGTACTTGTTCACTATCGGTGTCTAGTTAGTATTTAGCCTTACCGGGTGGTCCCGGCAGATTCAGACAGGGTTTCACGTGCCCCGCCCTACTCAGGATACACTCAAGAGATCATTATATTTCGAATACAGGACTATCACCTTCTATGGTCAAGCTTCCCAACTTGTTCTTCTATATAATAATTTTGTAACTCTATGTAGAGTGTCCTACAACCCCGTATAAACGGTTTGGGCTCTTCCGCGTTCGCTCGCCACTACTGACGGAATCATTATTTATTTTCTCTTCCTGTTGTTACTAAGATGTTTCAATTCACAACGTTTCTCTTCTATACACCTATGTATTCAGTGTATGATAACTAGGTTTTAATCTAGCTGGGTTCCCCCATTCGGAAATCCACGCATCATAGCATATGTCCTGCTCCACGTGGCTTATCGCAGGTTATCACGTCCTTCATCGACTTCTAGACCCAAGGCATCCACCATAAACTCTTACTTATTTAAATTGCACCTATTGTATTATTTGTATCTAATTTGAAATAAATTAAAAATAAAAATTATTTTTAATTTCTCGGCTACTTTATAAATAATTAATAAAATTATTAATCATCAATATAGTTGCGTTGTTTTGTTATTACTATTCAGTTTTCAAAGAACATGTTTGAGAGATTGTTTCCCTCAAAACTGGATATTATTATGTTAATTTTGTTTTGATCTTTTTTAATAAATAAAAATGTATCCAAAAAAATAAAAAGATTTTTGTACTCCGTAAGAAAGGAGGTGATCCATCCCCACGTTCTCGTAGGGATACCTTGTTACGACTTCACCCCAGTCATCGATCCTACCTTAGATAGTCGCCTCCGAGGTTAGCTAACCATCTTCGGGCATTATCAACTCCCATGGTGTGACGGGCGGTGTGTACAAGACCCGAGAACGTATTCACCGTAGCGTAGCTGATCTACGATTACTAGCGATTCCAACTTCATGAAGTCGAGTTGCAGACTTCAATCCGAACTGAGACCGGTTTTTATAGGTTTGCTCCATGTCACCATATTGCATCTCTTTGTACCGGCCATTGTAGCACGTGTGTTGCCCCACTCGTAAGAGGCATGATGATTTGACGTCGTCCCCACCTTCCTCCTGGTTACCCAGGCAGTATCTCTAGAGTCCTCAACTGAATGTTAGTAACTAAAGACAAGGGTTGCGCTCGTTGCAGGACTTAACCTAACACCTCACGGCACGAGCTGACGACAACCATGCACCATCTGTCATTCTGTTAACCTCCATTATGTCTCCATAATATTGCAGAAGATGTCAAGAGTGGGTAAGGTTCTACGCGTATCTTCAAATTAAACCACATGCTCCACCGCTTGTGCGGGTCCCCGTCAATTCCTTTAAGTTTCACTCTTGCGAGCATACTACTCAGGCGGATCATTTAATGCGTTAGCTGTGCCAATAAGTATTCCTATCGGCTAATGATCATCGTTTACGGCGTGGACTACCAGGGTATCTAATCCTGTTTGCTCCCCACGCTTTCGTCCCTGAGCGTCAGTGTACATCCAGTAAGCTGCCTTCGCCATTGGTGTTCTTCCTAATATCTACGCATTCCACCGCTCCACTAAGAATTCCACTTACCTCTATGTAACTCTAGTTTACCAGTATCCAAAGCGGGCTGGGGTTGAGCCCCAGGCTTTAACTCTAGACTTAATAAACCGCCTACGAACGCTTTACGCCCAATAATTCCGGATAACGCTTGTGACCTATGTATTACCGCGGCTGCTGGCACATAGTTAGCCGTCACTTTCTAATAAGATACCGTCAGATCCAAGGCATTTCCTCCTTGGGTTTTTCTTCTCTTATAACAGAAGTTTACAATCCGAAGACCTTCATCCTTCACGCTGTATTGCTCCGTCAAGCTTTCGCTCATTGCGGAAAATTCCCTACTGCTGCCTCCCGTAGGAGTCTGGGCCGTATCTCAGTCCCAGTGTGGCCGATCAGCTTCTCAACTCGGCTACATATCATCGACTTGGTAGGCCTTTACCCTACCAACTATCTAATATGCCGCACTCTCATTTCCAAGTGGAGCAAACGCTCCTTTCATATATAAAACATGCGATTCATACACATATCCGGTATTAGCTACTGTTTCCAATAGTTATCCCAGTCTTGAAGGTAGATTAAGTACGTGTTACTCACCCATTCGCCACTAGATGCAAGCATCCCGTTCGACATGCATGTATTAAGCACACAGCTAGCGTTCATCCTGAGCCAGGATCAAACTCTCAAAAATAATTGACATTAACATTTGTAATTTAATAATATCCAGTTTTCAAAGAACAATTTTAACCAAGTTTTTTTAAAAATAAAGTAAATACAAAAATATGTTTGTAGTTTTATAAGACTTTATAATAACTTGATTAAATTAAATAATACACTAAAAATAAAAAGTTTTCATATTTTTTTTATTTTTTTATTTTTTTTATAAAAATCAAGTCTTTTATTTAATCATTGATTTAATAAAAGCCCTAAATAAAGGGTGGTCAGTTCTAGGATTAGAATTAAATTCTGGGTGGTATTGAGTACCTAGATAAAACTTATGATCTTTAATTTCACAAGTTTCGATTAAACCTGATTTACTATCTTTTCCTGAAAAATAAAAATTGTTTTTTTCTAAAACATCTTTGTATTGAGAAACAAATTCATATCTATGTCTATGTCTTTCTAGAGCAGAATCATTTTGATAAACCTTATTAAATAAACTTCCTTTTTCAAAAAGTACTTTATATTCACCTAAACGTAAGCTTCCGCCTAAATTTATATCATTATTTTTATTTATTAAATCAAAAACAAAAACTTGGTTTTCATCAGAATGAGAAAATTCTTTTGATGTTGCATTAGTTATTCCAAGATCTCTTGATTGACCAACTACCATGGCCTGCATTCCAAGACAAATTCCTAAAGTTGGAATATTTGCTTTTTTAGTATATCTAACAGTTGATACTTTTCCTTCAAATCCTCTTTCACCAAAACCAGGAAGAACAACAACTCCATCAAAATTACTTAATTGTTTTTCAACATTCTTATCATTTATTTGTTCAGCATTTATTCAATTAATTTTTATTTTTACTTTAGCTCAAACAGAAGAAATAAATAATGCTTCACGAATTGATTTATATGCATCTTCTACATCAACATATTTTCCAAGCATAGCAATTTTTAATTCTTGTTTTTTTTCTTTATTTTTTAATAATTTAATAAAATCGTTTCATTTTTGATCGATTGTAATTTTATTAGGCATTTTAAAATGATCTAAAATTAAATCAGCTACTTTTTGTTTTTCTAAATTTTCAGGAACTAAATAAACTGAAGAAAGATTTGGAAGGGAAATAACATATTCTTTATTAATAAATAAAGATTGAGAAATTTTATTAATTATTTTCTCATCAGGAAAAGGAATTTCTGTTCTTAAAAAAAGCATATTAGATTTAATTCCAAAAGCATTTAAATTTTGCACTGAAAATTGTGTTGGTTTTGTTTTGAATTCTGAATTAATTGAAAGGAAGGGAACAAATGTTGCATGAATATTAAAAGTTTTATCTGGATTTAAAGAACTTATTTCTGAAATAGTTCTTATAAATGAAACAGATTCTAAATCTCCAACAGTTCCTCCAATTTCAATTATAAAAAAGTCTGGATTTTCTTGTTCTATTTGTTTACTAATAGCATTTATTATAATATTTGAAAAATGTGGAAATAATTGAACTGTTTTTCCATTAAAAAATCCAGCCCTTTCTTTTTCATTTAATTCCATAAAAAGACGACCGGATGTGTAATTTGCGTTTTTATTTAATTTTATTCCTAAGAATCTTTCATAATGACCAAGATCTAAATCTGTTTCTCCCCCATCATTTGTAACATAGACTTCTCCATGTTCAAATGGTGATAGTACACCTGGATCATAATTTAGGTAGGGATCAAGCTTTTGAATAGTAACTTTATAACCTCTTGCCTGTAAAATATTTCCTATTGAAGAAGCGATAATTCCTTTTCCTATTCCAGAAATTACTCCACCTGTTACAAAAATAATTTTTGTTTTTGTATTTTTTAAATAATTAATCCCGTTTTCCATATTTTGAATTATAGTAAAAAAATTATCTTTTTCAAAAAATTGAATATAAAAGCATCAAATATCTTACTAAAACATAAGAAATAATAAGTGTTGCCATAATTAATTCAATATAAGAAATAATTGAAATTGTTAAATGTAGTTGAATTAAATAAGGATTTTGACCCATTGCTGAAAAAATTACTTTTGTAACTAAAGAGGTTGAAGTAGCTCCAACAGCTAGGGGGAAAGTTAGTGAAGCAAAGGTTGGATTAAACTTCATTAAAAGAATTTTAGGTAAAATTAAATAAACTACAAAAGTAGAAGTAATTGCTAAAAAAGTTAAAACAATAATAATATTGTAGACAAATGTCATATCGTAATAATTAAGAAGAGGGGTATATTGATTGCTCCCATCTTTAATTCCAATAAAACAAGAAACAAAACCTGATAAAGAAAGATTGGCAGGAGCTGCAAAAATTCCAATCGATGGTAAAGTTCATTCTTGTTTGTTTTTATTGAAAAGCAATTTAAAAGTAATTAGGGGAAAAGCAATTAAATAAAGAGAGAAACCAAAAAATCAAATTATTTGGAATAAAATTGTTGGAATTAACTGAGTCGGGAAAAATGGAACAACAAGACAAGATACAATTATTCCAACTGGAGGGATAAATCAAGAAGCATAAATTGGTTCTTCTTTTACCTTATGTTTTCTAACAACGAAATATAAAAAAGAAGATAAAATTACAAAATGGCCTAATACAGCTATATATCAAATAATTGCTCCAATAATTGTTAAAGCATTTATTTGCAGACTATCATAAGCTAGCTTACTAATTGAAGCGATAAATCCTCCAACTAACATTAAAGACATAAAAATTGTTGGTAAAAAGGAACTAATTAATGGGTGTGATATTTCTTGTTTTAAAATATTTTTATTAAAAGATACTTTTATAAAAATTAAAACTAAAAAGAATATTGTAAAACTAATTGAAAAATATTGTAAAACAGATAAAATATGGTCTGGAACTTTGTCACTAACATTAGAATTAATAAGTGCTGTCCAAACTGAGCCAAGGCCGGCCATACCTAAACCTACACCTGTAAGTCCTGCTGGAATCTTAGAAAATTTTTCTCTTGTTTCTGTTTTCATTATTTTTTTAGATTTTTTTTATGAAAAACTGTATTTATTTTTCAAAAGATAAAGAAGAATAATATAAAGACTAAAGCCAATAGACCCATTCAAACGAAATTAATATAACTTCCTAAATTTTTTGTAATATCTCCATCAAATGGAAACATATTTGGATTAGTATTTGTAAGAGCACCATAAACACTTATTCTACTTATAAAAGGTAATATATAAATATAAAGACCATAAAGTAAAGGATATGGTAATGATGGTCCTACTAATTTTCAAAATTTAGAAAGTTCTTTATTTGTTTTAGTTGAAGAAATTAAAATGAAGAAACCAGCAAATGAAAGCGGAGTTACAGCATGTAATCAAAATGTTTTTACAAATGAAAAGTCTGTAGGATAAGCTACTCTAAATCCTTTAGTAAGAGATACTGGAAATAAATATGCTCAAAAAATTAATCCAACAATAAAAATATATGATGTAGTACTAATTAAAAATATATTTTTTCTAAAAATATTACCACCTGGATTTATTAAATAAATAACAGAATAAATGAAAACAAATAAATTTGTAAGTTGTGTGAAATAACTAAAAACTCCAAAAAGAGGATTAGATTCAGCATCGAATTCAGGGCTAATTTCAACTGGATCTACTATAGATATAAAAATTAATCCTATAACTGATGATAAAAATATAAAGTATGTAAATAATGTATTTAAAATTTTTCTTGAGAATTTTTCTTTTCCAAGAATAAAATTTAAAGTTAATTTATTATTTATTTCAGCACTTTCTTCATCTTTTTCAAATAAATATGAAACAAAACTTCTATAACCATTTTCACCTTTTAAATTTTCTTTAATAATTGATGGTAAAAATACTCATGAAAATACTCCACCTGTAAATAAAATTTTCTTAGATAAAGGACTCTCGGGAATTTTTTTGGCATTTAAAACAACTCCAAATGATGAAATCGCAAATATTATTAAACAAATTAGAGCTATTGCTCTTTGAACTTGTACTTCTGTTGGGATTAAAATATTATCTTTACCAGAAAGAGAACCTTGACCAAATTGTTGTCAAGAATCAAAGGAAATAGAGAAAAAAGTAATTCCAATAACTGCACAAACAATTATTATAAAAATATAAAGTGTAATCTTAGAATATTCTTTAAAAAACATACTAATTTATTATACCTAAAATAATAAATTATTTATTAATTTATTTTTTATAATTAATGATATAAAAAGAAATAAAAGCAGTTTTGTTTTTTTAAAAATTAGAATGAAATGAGCAAAATGGAAATAAATAAAAAACAAGAAATTGCCATAAAAACAAATGAAGAGCCTGTAATAATAATAGCTGGTGCAGGAAGCGGAAAAACATTTGTTTTAACACAAAGAATTATTTATATAATTAAAACTTTTGGTTATAATTCAAATTCAATAGCAGCTTTTACATTTACAAATAAAGCGGCTAATGAAATAAAAAAAAGAGTACAAAATATTTTACCAAATACTAGTTTTGAATGAATTGGTACATTTCATTCATTATGTCTAAAAATATTAAGAATCGAACATAGTTATCTTAAGAAAAAGTTTTTAATTATTGATGAAGAAGAAAAAGTATCATTAATTAAAAATATTTATAGTAATTATGAAATTAATAACGATATAGTAACTTGTAAAAAAATGGGAGAATATATATCATTTATTAAAAATAATTTTTATCAACAAGAAATAGAAAAGATTAATTATAAAAATTATTTTAATAATGATGAATATGAATTAATAAAAATTGTTTTTAAAGAATATAGAAACAGAACTATAAATAAAGATATTTTAGATTTTGATGACATTATTTTGGAAACTAGAAAACTTCTTGAAAATAATCAAGAAGTTTGCAAAAAATGAAAAAATTATTTTAATTATATATTGGTTGATGAATTTCAAGATACAAATAAACATCAATTTGAAATAATTAAAATGCTTGTTAAAAATAAAATGAATATCTTTATCGTTGGTGATCCTGATCAAATGATTTATTCTTGAAGAGGAGCATATGAAAATATCTTCAATGATTTCAAGAATTATTTTAATAATTATAATCAAATAATTCTTGAACAAAATTATCGATCAACTAAAAAAATTCTTGATATATCAAATCAATTAATTAGAAATAATAAAAATAGAATTGAAAAAAATTTATTTACAGAAAATAAGTTAGGAGCAGATGTTTTTTATTTTAGAGGATACAATCAAGAAGATGAATCAAAATGAATTATAAATAATATTCTTAAATTAAAAAAAGAAGGATATCAAAATAGTGATTTTTTAATTTTATATAGAAGTAATTATCTTTCAAGAAATATTGAACAAAATTTAATTAAAAATTATTTATCTTATAAGATTTTTGGTGGTTTTAAATTTTTTCAAAGAAAAGAAGTTAAAGATATAATTGCATTTTTAAAACTTATTGCTTTTGATGATGATGTTTCTATTTCTCGAATTTATAATACTCCTAAAAGGTTAATTGGAGAAACTACATTTAATAAAATTTTAGAGTTTTCATTTAAAAATAATCTTTCTTTATTAATGGCATTTAGAAATTCTAAAAATATTTCTTCTTTATCTACAAAGAGCCAAAATAAATGTTTGGATTTTGTTTCATTAATTGATGATTTAAAAAAAATAGAATACTCTTCTTTATGTGAATTAATTGAAAAGATTGTTTCTTTAATTGAATATGAAAAATTTTTAAAAGAAAATGGTGAAGAAGATAAAATTGAAAATATAAATGAGTTTAAAAAAACTGTTTTAGATTTAGAAAGTAAAGAGTCTAAAAAGTTAGAAGATTTTTTACAAGAAATTTCTTTATATACAGATAATGAAATGAATGGAATAGACGATGATTATATATCATTAATGACTGTTCATGGAGCAAAGGGATTAGAAAAAAAGAATGTATTTGTAATATCTTTTAATGATGGCGATTTTCCTTCTGTTAAATCAATTTATAATGATGACTTATTTGAAGAAAGAAGACTGGCTTATGTAGCACTTACTAGAGCAAGAGATTACTTATTTATTTCTTCATATGAAAATTCTGGATATTCTTTTAAAAAAGCTTCAAGATTTATCTCTGAAATAAAAAATAAAACTATTAATTTTGAAACTAATAATTTTGAATTTAAAAATAAAGAACTAGATTATCAAAGATTTAAAAGTGAAAGACCTGATTCGGAAGATATAAAAAAGGAATTTTTCCATAAAAAAGAAATTACATTTAATGTAAATGATGAAATTATTCATGATATATTCGGAAAAGGTATCGTAAAAAAGATTGAAAATGAACTAATTGAAATAGAATTTGCTAAGCCTCATGGTAAAAAAACACTACTTAAAAATCATAAATCTATAAAAAAATAATTGGTCAAATTAATGATTTGGAGCGAGTAAAGGGAATCGAACCCTCATAGTCAGCTTGGAAGGCTGAAGTTCTGCCATTAAACTATACTCGCAAATTTCTATCTTAATTATACACATTTTAAATTTTTTTTTAGAATTTTATATTTACTTTATATTTATATAAGTTTTATATAATTGGTAAAATTAATTATATGGAAAAGTATAAAGATTTTATTAACATTCAGGGTTATAAATATAACGGTGATTTATATAAACAATGAAACGGTGCAAAGGTTTTATTTGAAAATAATTCCTATCTTTGTGTATTTCTTTTAAAAACAAAGGTATCTGAACTTAAGGAATTTAAATATATAATAAATGATCCAATCATTTGGTTTTTTCATAAAAAGTATTTTTTTAATTACAATGTAACAATTAAAGAAGATGGAAATTATTTTTATGCTAATCTAGCTTCTCCTTTTATTTTTGAAGATAATACAATAAAATATATTGATTTTGATTTAGATGTTAAAAAATATCCTAATAAAATTTTTCATATAGTTGATAATAAGGAATTTCAAACTAATTCAGAAAAATGATATGATAAAAAATTAATTAAAGTAATTCTTGATAATTTAGCAATTCTTACAGAAATTATTGTTAAAGAAAATCATTTCTTTGATCCAAATAAAATTAAATTAATTGTAAATGAACTTAAAAAAGAAAAACAAATTTCTTCTAAATAGTTTTATCATTGTATAATTTATTTATAAAATTTAAAGGAGCGAACATGATTCATAATTTAAATGAAAATGAAAAATTAGAAAATTATATAAATTCAGAAAAATTAGTTATTGTTGATTTTATGCAAGTAACTTGCGGACCTTGTATAATGCTTGAACCAGTTTTAAACGAGATTTCAAATGATTTTAAGGTAGATTTAATTGTTGTAAATATAAGAAAGCATATGGATGAGGCTAGAAAATTAAATATTTCCGGAACTCCTACTGTTCATTTTTATAAAAAAGGGAAATTGTTAAAAAGTTCTGTCGGTTTTAAACCTTATGAAGAGTGAGTGAAGTTAATTGAGAATCAACTTTAAGGGTAAATATATTCATCCAGATGCTATTTTTCTAGATCTTGATGGAACCTTATTAGACGACAAAAAAAACCTAATTTCTAATGAAAATTTAGAAGCTATAAAAAAAGAACAAATGACTTCTAAAGTTTTCATTGCGACAGGAAGAAAATACGGAAAAATTGTTAAAGAAGTTATGCAATTAATCAATATTGATTATGCCATTTGTCAAAATGGTGCATTAATAATTGATAAAACTGGAAAAAAAATATTAGAAATTTTAATTGAGCATTCTGATGCAGCTGAAATAATAAAGTTTGCTAAAAGACATAATTTAGTTGTAATTATAAATTCTGAAAAAAAATTATATTCAAAACGTTTTGCTTTAAAGTTAGCAAAAATATTTTCTCCTAAAAAATTTTTTTCTTTTAAAGATTTAAATATAGAAAATAAAGAAATTCATAAAATTGTTTTAGCTGGATCATTAAAAGATAAAATGTATGGACTATATTCAATTTTAAAAAAAGAGTTTCCTTCTTTATCATATTGCTTATCAGGTGATGATTATGTAATTGAAATTACATCTCTTCATGCAACAAAAGGTATTGCTGCTAACTTTTTATGCGATGTTCTTGCTTTAGATAATAATAAATCAGTTCATATCGGAGATTCTTTAAATGATGCTTCTACTTTAAATTTTTTATATACAATGATAGCTATGGGAAATTCTTCTGAACATTTAAAAGAAATAGTTAAAAATATAGGTCCCGATTATAAAAAGGGGGGCGTTGCAAAAATACTACAAAATGACTATGATAATTTTTAGTATAATAAAATAGTTATTTTATTTTTTATGGTACCATAGCCAAACGGCAAGGCATGGGTCTGCAACACCCTGATTACCGGTTCGAATCCGGTTGGTACCTCCAAAAAGCGCTCGTAGCTCAATTGGATAGAGTGTTTGGTTACGGCCCAAAAGGTTGGGGGTTCAAGTCCTCCCGAGCGCGCCAATACATATTTTTATGATCAATAAACCTACATTAAAAGTGTAGGTTTTTTTATTATTTTAATTTAGTTTATATTGGGTATTACTTATTTTTTTATTAAACCGAAGGCATTAGAAATATCTTTATAATTAGTATTATTTATAAATTATTATTGGTAGGGGTAATATTAAACTAATGGTAAAAATTCTCCTGTTTCTAAATTTACTTCATTAGGACTTCCGATTATATCAAATACAAATCCTTCCTTTAAGACTATATTTACAATTAATTTAATATTATTATTAATAGGATGAAGTTGAATTGAACCAAGAATTTGATCTCAAGTAAGATCAGTAGTATTACCAAATAAATATGTAATTTGTTCAGTAGTTGGTTTTTGAGTTATAAATTGCTGAAATTGAAAAGTATTCATTGTAGCATATGGTAAGTTTGTTGATAGTGAAGGGTATTTTATTTTTAATATAAAATCATTTGTTAAAATAGATAAATCTTTACTATTATTACTTTTAAATATAAAATTATTTTTTAAGGTAATAGTTATTTTAAGTTTTCTATTTTCTATTTGCAATACAATATCATTTACATTATTTAATGTTAATTCATTATTTGAATTAAATAATCTTCTAATTTTTCCTTCAATAGAAAAAGCGTTTAATTCATTATAAAATTCATTTGCAGTTTTTGTTTTATATGGAAGTATAGTTAACAATTGAGGATCATTAATTACTATCGGAGTAACAATAGGTTTATCTAAAAAATCTTTTGTTTCAAAAGAATGAAAATTATTTCCTCCAATAAAAATATATTCTTTTTTTAATGTAATACCAATATTAAGTCTTGTTTTATTTACTGTATTTACAGTGCTATTAATTGATAAAACTTTTCCATTAATTTCGGCTGTTGAACCAAAAAGAGTAATTATTTGCTTTTCTAAAGTTTCTTTTTCTAATTGATCATTAAATTGGGAAACAGTCATAGAAGAATAAGGAAGGTTTATTAATAATTCAGGAACCTTAATTTCTGTCGCTCCAGGCAGTGATGAATCTTTAAAGGCATTAGTCGTAACTGTAAATGTTCTTTCATTATTATTAAAAATATATTCGCTTTTTAAAATAATTTTTATTGATAATTTATTTCCTTCTAAAAGAATTGTTAAATCTTGAGTATTATTTTCATTTAATTGAGAAGTTGAATCAAAAAGATTTGATAATTGATCTTTAATTGACATTTTTTCCAGTTGATTTAGATACTCATTTGCTGTTAAAGTTGTATATGGTAAATCATTTTTTAATATAGGAAGAGAAATTTTTATTTCTTCATTAATTCCTGAACAAGAAATAAGAGAAAAGGGAGTAAATACAACCGCTGATGATATGCTTAATGTTAATAGTGTTTTTTTCATAATTATTTAAATTATATCAATTATTATTTATAGCAAAATTAAATAACAACAGAATTTATTTAAAAAACTTCTTATTTTATTTTGATTTTAGATCTGGTTTTAGTAATATTTTTAGATATAGTTCTATATACTCAATCTAAAAATAAATAGTGCTTTTCGTTATATTTTTATAAAAATATAAATTTTTAAATGGA
>JBOFZK010000031.1:0-1063 GCA_051655145.1 Metamycoplasmataceae bacterium | reverse complement strand
AGCTGCTCAAAATACTCCCTCCACCTTCTCAACACACTCTCCTCACTAGTCAACACATTTCCCTCTCCATCCTTTACTGCTCTAACTTGCAGTACATCCTTTCCAGCTCGGTCCCTCTGCCTGGCCAATCGGTACAAATGCTTTTCTCCTTCCTTAGTGTCCAACCTCTCATACAGCTCCTCATATGCCTTTTCCTTGGCTTTCGCCACATCCCTCTTAACCTGCTGCCGCATCTCCTTGTACTCCTGCCTACTTTTCTCATCACTCTGTCTATCCCACTTCTGTTTTGCCATCCTCTTTCTCCTTATGCTCTCCTGCACTTCCTCATTCCACCACCACGTCTCCTTGTCTTCCTTTCTATTTCCAGATGTCACACCAAGTACTTTTCTAGCTGCCTCCCTCATCACTCCTGCAGTAGTTGCCCAATCATCCAACACCTCCTTAACACCACTGAGCCTCTCTCTGACCTCTTCCCTGAACCTCACACTACACTCTTCCTCCTTCAGTTTCCACCATCTTATTCTTCTTTCAGTCCTCACTCTCCTCCTCTTCATCCTCGCCTCCAAAACCATCCTACAGACCACCATCCTATGCTGTCTAGCTACACTGTCCCCTGCCAACACCTTACAGTCGCCAATCTCCTTCAGGTTGCATCTCCTGCATAGCACATAGTCCACCTGTGTGCACCTTCCTCCACTCTTATACGTCACCCTATGAACCTCCTTCTTTTTAAAAATAAGTGTTATGTACATTACAACATAGTAAAAAATGGAAAAAATGTCACTATGTACATATGTACTATGTACATATGTACTATGTACATTACAACATAGTGACATTTTTTCCTTGCTTATCCTAGCTTGTTAGTAAGCTGATTCAGAGCACAGAGTCAACCATGATACTGTGCCCCTTGAGTAAAGATAGTTAAGGGCCTTGCTCAAGGGCACCGCTGTGACACATTGACAGTGCTGGGGCTTAAACCCGGTCTGATCGGTGAAAATGGAATTGCAAATGAAAAGCTATACAGTCTTTTTTTTGTTGTTGTTTGGTTTTTAAATCTTCA
>JBOFZK010000030.1:0-13530 GCA_051655145.1 Metamycoplasmataceae bacterium | reverse complement strand
AAGTGGTTCTCCACTTTGTGATTTTAGACGTCATTCAACTTTTTCCCCATTTTTTAAACTAGAAATTCTTGTTTTATCAGGAGTTCAATCAACTCTTACTTTTTTATTTATATCTCAAACTCTATAAACAAAGTGGAATCTAGTTTGACCAGGGACAGCATCATTTGGATTTAATAATTCATCTGAAAGATCTTCAGGAGGATTTCCACTTCCTGTTTTAACTGCCACAAAGAAAGTTCCTTGTCCGTCTCAAATAGGGTTTTCACTATTAACGTTTGTTACTATTTTTAAATCTTTAAAAATATCTGTATTAGGAGCTGCTATTTCTAATTCGTTAACTATTCAACTAGCAACTGAAGAAGAAGGTCCTATTAAAACAAAGTTTGGATTAATTGGAACTAAAGAAATTGATATTCTATCTCCATTTGATAAATCTTGAAGTTGTGATAGATCAAGAGTTGAACCATTATAATCAAATTTTTGTTCTGTAGTTTTTCTTCTTAAGGTTATTTGAATTTTTAGTTTTCCTTCTGATTCTTTTACTAGTCTTTCATAAGCAGCTTTCCCTTTAAGAGTTTGACTTATGTTTCCATTATTTTCAAAAAATTGAATTGGAATTTCAGTATCACTTGTAATAAATGCTTTCCCATTTTGTGGAATTAATTCTCCAGTAGTTTCATACTTAATAGGATCAGGTACTAATAATGACATTGTAGTATTATTATTAAGATTTAAAGGATATTTTGCTGTTGTAATTTTTTGATCTAAAACAGCTGGTCCTGTATTATCTAAAACAAAATCTGGTTTTGCTTTTACTGTAATTTTAAATGTTTGATTTTGGAATAATAGTCCTTGTTTTACATTTTGATTTCCTGAATTAAGATCATAAATAAATGTAGCTAATGAATCGGGCACTTCAGTTAAATCAAGATTTATTGGAGTTCCTATTTCTAATGGATCTGATGGAATAGTTTTAGTAGCATCTGTATAATAAATTCTAACTTCTGTATCCGGATTTCCTGTAGGAGTTCCGAAAACATCGAAAAATCCAGTAGGAATTCTTTTTACAATTGGTAATCCGTTATTATCTGTAATAAAACTTCCATTAGGTCTTTTATAAAATTCTGTTCTTACTTGAAGAATTAAATCTACTCCTAAATAATTATCTTTAGCATCTTCCTCTACATTTATTTTACTAATAAAAATATCACCATCAATTAAATTAATTTGATTTGAATATTCATTATTTCTAAATTGAGGAGGATTAATTACAATTTCACTTTGATTAACTTTTAACCCTACTACTTTTGTAATAACTGAATCATTTAAATTAATATCTTTTATTTCAAAAGGAGAATTTTCTCTCATTCTAATTCTTCCAATTACATATTGTCCTACTTTTAAATTAGATGGAGGTTTAATAGTTCCCCCGCTTCCATCAGGAGCTCCTACTCTTATTCAACTTTCTTGAGGAAGTTTATTTATTTCTTCATTTGTTAAAGGAATATTACTTATATAGAATTCAACATAATATTGATCAATTAAATCTATATCTTTATTAAGAACATCAGAAGCTAATGCTGGTGGTGTTGCTCCATCAAATCAAAGACTTGATATCCCTAGACCTTGATAACCATCAAATTTAACAACTAGTTTTGTTGTTCCAAATGGATTAGGTTTAATTGTTTTAATATTAAGTGGAATATTAAAACTTCATCCTCCAACTTGTTGAATACCATTTTTAAATATTTGATATCCTGTTCTAGCTACTATTTTAATTCCAAAGAATTGATCTGCTACATTAGATGAAATTGGTTCAAATCCTGATGTTTTAAATCCTGCTGCTCCAAATAATTTATGAGCTTCATCTTCAATAAAATTACCATTTCCTGTTCCTCTATCAATTGTGTAATAAATATCAAATGGCGAAACACCTTGATCTTGATAAGGAGCGAATTGAGCTTTTAATTTTTCCCCGATTGCAGTAAATTCAAGAATTGGATTAATACTTGTACCAGTTATTCTAAGTCCATTTCTATCAAAATTAGGAACTTTTGATAAATTAATGTAACCATTAAATCCAACATTTACAGGTGATAATAGAATTGCTTTAAATAATGCTGGATCTTCCACAAATGGTTTATTAAGAATAGGTACTCCATCGATTCTTAGACGGAATTCACTAAATTTATTAGGATCAATTGAATATCTTGCTTTTACATTTCTTTTTAAAAGGATGAAATTATTTGTATCTAAAGCACCTTCTAATTGTTTTAATTTAGCTATAAAAGCATCTTTTAATAATCATTCTTTTTCATCAACTGTATATTGAATTTGAACTACATTTCCTCCAGGTAATGAAGCTAATTTATTATTTAATGGCGCTTCATCAATTGTTGCTTCAAATAAGTTTCCTGAAAAAATAATTTCATCTATTCATGCGTTTTGTACATCAATATATACAAATATTTTTGAAGTATCTATTGGATAAACTTTATTAGTACTTTGTTCTAATTCATAACCAGGTTTAACTCTATATGCTACTGATAGTTTTCTAATAACGGGATCAATTGCTTTTGGCATAACTGCTGTTCAAATATTATTATCTGTTTGTTCTATTTCTGTTAGTTTAGGATCTGCAGCTATTGACCAAACAAGTTCAAGACCTGGAGATATAGTTCCTGTTGGAGTAGGTTTTAATCCATCAGGAGTTGTAATTATTAAATCATCTGAACTTCCTGAAACAGTAATTTCTGTTGGGAGTGTTTCGTAGTTTGCTTTATTAATAAAGATTTTAACTTTAGCTGTTGCTGAAAATTCTTCTGCTTGAAGAGTTTCTGGTGCTTCAGTTGAAAGACTATATTTTTGATTTCCTAATGAATAATTAGGATCTATAAAGAATTTAGCTCTTATTTGATTTGTTTTGAAATCAGTTGTTTTAGCTGCTAATAATGCTTTAAATTCTGTTAGAGTAAATCAAGTTTTAGTTGGGTCATTATCATCTATAGGAAGTCCTTCAGGGCTATTTCCTCCACCTATTGCATATAATATTTGTAATGGAACTACATCAAGAATATTTTCTCTAGTTTTAACTGTTTGGATAGCTGCTGTATTTATAGCTTCATCTAATAATAAAATTTTTGTATTCCCACCAATATTATTTTTAATTGTGTCATAATCAGTTGGTTGAATAGTGATTTGGATTGGTAAATTAACATTTAATTGAGTCGCTGTTGAAACATTTGCAGTATTATTATCTGCATCAAATGTAATTTCATTAACAGTTGTTAGCCCAAATCTTCACATTAAAACTGGTTTTCCATTTGTATCTTTATTTGGTAATTTTGGAGGAAGATTATTATTTTTATTTGGTTGTCATCAATAAGTTGAAAAATCAGGATTTTGTAAAGTTATTGCTAATTCTCCTCTTAATTCAAGATCTTTACCAAATAATAATGTGGCTTCTTCTGGAGTTAATCCTGTTTTTACAATTCCAGTAATTTTCTCTGTAGTATCTCCAGGAGCAAATGTGGTTGCATTTTTATTTAAATTTTCAAGAGCTGTTGTTACATCAATAAACGATTTAAAATTTCTAATATTTAAAGAGGCTTCAGTTACTCCGCCTGCATAATTAATTTCATAACCTATATATGGTTTTACAGAAGGATTTGGAGTTGGAATTGGAGTTCCTTCTTTTAGAACATATCTTGCTTTAATTTGTCTTTCGCTAGGAAGAATTACTTTATTATAAGTTAATAATTGAGCTTGTAATTCAGCAAATGAATATCATTCTTTTCCTGGAGTAAGTTCTATAGGGTTTGTTCCACCTATTCTATATTGAATTACTAAATTTGTATAATCTGGATATTGTCCTGCAAGAGAAGATGTTTCATCTAGATTATCAATTTTTTTAGTATTTCCGGTTGGGCTTAAATTAGCTGCTAAAACTTGTGAATCAACATTATATATAATTGTTATATTAAATGGAGTAACATCAATTACAACTTTATCTACTGCAGGAGATGTTATAACATTTGCTTTATTAGTTGTAATTCTCATTCCTAAATATGGATTAAAACCTATGCTTTTTGGATATGTATTAAGATCATCTAATATCATGGTATTTCAATCTGTATCAGCTGGAGAAGTTTTAACAGTTGTTCATTGTAAAATAATTCCGTTTTTTTCTAAAATTTTAAAGGCATCTTTATCAAAATCTGTTGGGAATATAACATTTGTTATATTTGTTGCTGAACCTTGAATTTCTACATGTTCAGCTTTAAGAATATCAAAATATAAAGTTGTATGTATGAATGAATTAATGTTAGCAGCACTTACTAATTGAGGAGTAATAGTTGGGATTCTTCATCCTTGATCAGCTGATGCTTGTTTAACTCTATAATCTGCTTTAACATTTTGTAAATCTGAAAGGAAAATATTGTTTAAATTTCTTGGAAGAATTGTAGCTAATTCCGCTTTTGTAAATCAAACTTTAGTTGGGTTAGAAACATCTAATTTAAGATCGTTTATATTATAAATAATTTCAATATTAGCATTAACTTCTTCTTGAGTATTTCCACTACCTGTAGCTGGAACAAGTGAAAGAGTTTCATCGATTCCTAATTCTATAGTTGAACCTGTTAAAACAGTTTTTGAAAGATTTGCTTCAGTTAATTCTATAAATTTAGGTTTTTCTACTTGTGGTTCCATTGCTTTATGGGTTCAAGCAGGATCAAAGATTTCAGTTAATGTTGAAGATGAAGCAATAACTTCAAATTTTAATCATATAGTTAATGGTTGCCCAGGATTTACTGGACCTTTAAATGGATCATTTCAATTCTCTGTATATACAGGAGGATTTGCTGTACCAAAAGCAAATAATAATTGAATTCCTAAAATTTTTAATAAAGCTTTTTCATTATCTGAAACTGCCGCTATATTTAATTCTGAAATTGAGTTTGGTTTATCTTTAAGACCAAAAGTAATTATTGCTGTTTCAAGTATTTTTTGTAAATTAGAAATATTAATATAATTTTTAATTGTTAATTTTTCTGTTTCTGTATAAGTATATTTAACTTCATTTAAATCATTTTCAAAAACATATCTTGCTTCTTCTGCAATTCCTTTTTTAATTACAAATCTTGCTTTTAATTTAAATGTATCAATTAATTCAGTAGGATAACCAGCTCTTGATATAAATAAACTTTTTGGTAAAGTAGTTAGTTTTGCTATTAAATCTGTTTCTGAATATCAAATATCATTATTAGGGGTAGTTTCTACATTAGTATCTAAATTTCAACCTACTGAAAACTCTAAATCAACTATTGAAGAGAATGAATTAAAATTAGGAATTCCTGTTTTATTTATTACTAAATTTTTTGTACTTCCACCAAAAGTAATTTGTTGTAAATTAGATTCTGATAAAGGAACTACAATTTTAATATTTTTTGGAGTAACATCAACTTCTTTATTTTTTATTGTATTATCAATAGTTGTTCTAGGGTTTGCTGAATTAATAGTAATTCTAAAAGCTAAATAGGGAGGATTTCATCCAATATCTGTTGGATGAGTTTTAGGATCATTAAAATTATATTTGTTTCATACTTGAGGAGTTGTTCCTGTTATATCTGGAAGATTAACTGTTCATTCAAACTCTATTCCATTTGCTAGTAATTTATTAAAATCCATTGATGTTGTATTAAATGGAAAAGTAATATTTCCTATATTTGATGTATTTTGACCACTAACAGTTATTCCATTAGTTGATAAAACATCATAATATTCTTTAACATGTAAAAAAGAAAGAACACTTGTTGTTAATGCTCCAATTACTTTTGGAGGAAGGTTTGGTGTATCTATAGTTATAGAAGGATCTGCTGAAGCTTTAACTTGATATTTTGCTTTTAAATTATTTAAATCTTCAACAAAAATATTTCCTTTAAATGTAGGAAGAAGAACATCTAATTCTGCTTTTGTAAATCAAATTTTTGCTGCATCGTTTGAATCAAGAGCTTTATCATTAAAGTTATAAACAATTTCAATATTTTTCTTAACAAGTTCAGTAGGCCCTTGCCCTAATTCAGTTGAAACAAGAGCTTCATTTTCATTAATAACAAGAGCTATTGTAGAACCTGAAAATGTTATTTTATCTAAATTATTATTTGAAAGTTGAATAAATTGAGGTAATACTAATTTATCTCCTGATTTTTGAATTGTAGCAATTGAAGGAATAATTGCTGTATTAATTCCTTGAGTTGTTAGACCGAATCTTAAATATAATGCCGGAGTATTACTTAAAAATTTTTGAGGATTTTTTGTTAAATCAGTATTTCAATTAGTTGTAAAATCTGAATCTTGTGGAGCAGTTGCAGTAGTTCCAAAAGCAAATTGTAATTCTACACCAATAACAGTTAAATATTCTTGTAATTGAGTGGTTATTCCGCTAGGTAAAATTACTTGTGTAATTCTTCCAAATGAATCTTTTTCTCCAAATTTAATAATACCATCTGTTAATATTTTAACTATAGCAATAGAAGCTGGTGTTATTGCATTTAAATCAACATAATTTTTAATATTATTTGTTTCTGTAAGTGAATAAGTATATAAAACACTTGTTGCTCCTTGAGGAGTAAAAATATAATTATTTGAATTTGCTATTCCTTTTTTAATGGCGAATCTAGATTTTAATTTAAAATTAGATTCAAAATTAGTAGGGAAGCCAGCTTTTTTAAGAATAATTCATGTATTAGCATTTTTTAATTTTTCTAAAATTTCTGCTTTTGAATATCATGCTTCTTTTAATGGTTCTGTTACTTCTGTATTAGTAGTAAAATCTCAACCAATTGAATATTGAATATCAACAACTGATTTATATGTATCTAAATTAGTTACTTTTGTTTCATCAATAGCTAAATTTTTAGTATCACCTGAAAAAGTAATTTGTTGTAAATCAGTTTGTGATAATTTAATAAGAATTTTTAAATCGGATGGGATTACATCAACTAGTGTATTAACAAGTGGATCAATTTCTGTAGTAGAAATAAATGAAGATTGAACTATAATTCTAAACCCTAAAAATGGTGGGAAACCAAGATCTATTGGATTACCTGTTGTTCCTAAAAAGTTATATGGTTTTCAGTCAGTAGATGCCGGAGTTTTATTAATAGTTCATTGGAATTCAATTCCTTTAGTTAATATTTTAGTAAATTCAGCATCTTTTACATCTCATGGGAAAATAATTTGTCCAACATTTGTTGAATTTCCTTCAATTATTACTTTTCTAGAAGTTAATAGATCATAATACTCTTTAACATGTAAATATGATTTTACATTTGCAGCTGATATTTTAACTTCTGTTAAACCAGGAGTTATTGTTACTCCTTGATTTGCTGAAGAAGATTTAATACTATATCTAGCTTTTATATTATTTAAATCTTCTATATAAATATTTTGAGTATAAAGTGGTAAAAGTGTAGTTAATTCAGCTTTTGTAAATCATTGTTTTGTAGTATTTGCAGAATCTAAAGCAATATTATTAATATTGTATTGGATTTCAATATGTTGAATAACTAGGGGAGTATCGCCAGGGGTTGCACCAACAAGAGCAGTTGATTCATCAATATTAAATTTATCAAAACTATTTCCACTTAATTCAATTTTAGTCAAATTATTTGTATCAAGATTTATAAAATTAGGAATAATTATTTGTGATCCAGTTTTTTTAATAATTTCATTATTAGTTGGAGCTATTTCTGTTTGAGTGCCAGTAACGAAAAATTTTAAATATAAAGCAGGAGAAGTTGCTGAAGGGAACTTCCCTGGAGAAGTTGAAAAATTAGTATTTCAATCTGTTGTAAAATCTGAATCATTAGGAACAGTTCCATCTGTACCAAAAGCATATTTTAATGTTATTCCAAGTGTATTTAAATAAGATTTTAATTGTGGTGTAATTTGTTCTGGTAAGGTAACTTCTGTAATATTAAGTAAATTATCTTTACCACCAAATTTAATAACTCCTGCTTTAAGAGTATCAATTATTTTAAATGATCCTGTTGCATTAGAAATAGAAGCATTTAAATCAAGGTAATTTTTTATAGGTGTTAAAGAAGTAAGACTAGAAGAAGCATAATCAATTTCTATTGATTTACTATTGCTTATAGAATTAAAAACATATCTATCTTCATCTGGTATTCCTGATTTAACCATGAATCTTGCTCTTAATTTAAAATTAGTTTTAAAATCTGCAGGGAATCCTTTTGAAATAATCATTCATGTATCTTCCGCTTTTAATCTATTTACTAAACCTTCTAAAGTAAATCATGTAGCATAAGTATCATCTGGTTGATTAGTATCAAAATTTCAACCAACTGAAAATTCAAGATCAACAAGATTTTGATATTGTGGATATTCAGTCATTGGTGCTATTGATATATTTAAATTTTTTGTATTTCCACTAAATTCAATTTTAGCTAACTCAGCAACAGTTAAATTTAGTTTAATTTTTATTTTTTTAGGAGTAACAACTACTGGAGAGGCATACTTAGCAGTATCGAAAGTAACTTTGTCGTTTCCAGCTACTATTCTAATAGCTAAATAAGGAGGGTTTCAACCTATATCGATTGGATTAATAGCTCCTGAACCAAAATGATAATCAACTCATTTATCATTAGCATGAGTTGGATCATTTGTTCATTGGAATTTTATTCCTGCCACAATCATTCTGTTAAATTCAGAAGTTATTGAAAATGGTCAAGAAATATTTGTTATGCTAGAAGTATCTGGTCCAATTACACCTATTCCATCAGGAGATTTACCAACAGCTACAAGAGCATCATAATAAGTTCCTACATGCATAAATGGAATAAGATTTGCTATTTGAGCATTTGTTACTGTATATTCTGAAGTATCACTAACTGAATAATCACTTGAAGGTTTAGGTGAATATTTAATTTTTATATTTTTAATATCATTTTCAAAAAAATTAGTTGTAGAAGCACTTAAAGCTCTTTTAAATTCTTCTTGTGTATATCATTTTGAAAAATCTAATTTACTAAAGTTATATAAAATATCAACATTATCTTTTACTAATTGATTATCTGCAGGACTTGCACCAACTAATGCTTCATTTTCTCCATTAATTATAATGTCTTTTGTATCACCTGAAAAAGTTATTTTAGAAAGATTATTTAATGAAACATTTAATATAGAAGCTAATATATTTTTTATTTTAATTTCGGCTACAGGTGAGGCATCTGTAAAAATTTTAATAAGACCATTTTCATAATAAGAATTAAATCAAAGTTTTACAGTTAATTCAGTATTTCCTGTATTTCATGTAGGAACCCCTCTAATTACTAAATCTAATGTAGAAGGGTTTTGTAAAGAAGTAATGTATTCAGCAAAAACATTATTATTTCAAATAAAATCTTTAAATTTCTGAGATAAAGTTCTAACATCAAGGAATGAAATATTATTTTGTGCATCTAATGCTATGGATAAATCTTTTGTTGTTTTAGTATTTCATATTTGATTATTGTTTTTTAGTGTTCTTATTCTTAGTGGGGTTGGAGCATTTGTAGCAAAAACATTATTTGTTCCATCAATTTGTAATTTTGCTTCTGTTGAAGAATATAACATTGATGTGATATCCTCACCATTTTCATTTTTAGAAATATTTATTCCATTATATATCCCTTTATTTGTTGTTTGAATGGTTCCTAAATTTTTTGAAGTAAATACAGCATTCCCACTATTACCTGTAGCACCGCTTTCTCATAAATTATCAAAAAATATTTCTTTAAATTCAGTTCCGTTTGGATTTGTAGAAGTGGTTCCAGATCCATCATTAAAAGCAAAACCAGAATTTCTTATATTTAATGCAATTTTATCTTTTTGTCAATATGGTTGTTGAAGAATTTGATAAGAACCATTATTATATAATGAATTACTAAAGTAACCTGTTGGAATTGAAAAATCCATAGCTGCTGAACTTTGTGTTGTACCAGAAATTATTACTGGAGATGGCACTGTATTAAAAGATGATTGTATTATTGTTGTTAAAGCATTATATGTTTTATCTTGAGAATAAAATGATCCATGAGCGAATCAACCTTTATTATTTATATTATTAACTTGTGTTGTTGTTGGATTATTAAATGTTAATACTGATGATCCTGGTGTTGATAATAAAACAACATCAGAAAATCTAGAACTAGTAAATCCGGGAACCATTGTAGAAAATACATACTCAAAGTTTCAGGTATCATTATTCATGATAGGACTTGAATTTAATGGATTTGTTGGATCTGCTGAAACTTTTAAAAGAATATGATGAATATTATTTCCATATTCAAAAGTAGTTCCTCCAAAAGAAATAGACATATCAAGACCTAAATATTCATTACCATTAATAAAATTAGATGATATATTATGGATTTTGAATTTACTTGCTGCTGTAAATTGAGCAGTATTAGTTCCTGGATTTGGTTCTATTGCAATATTTTTATTTAATAAAGTAGAATTAATTCTATCTTTAAAAAAATCTTGCCAATGTTTTATAGTAGGAAGTGTATTCCGAGCATCAAATCTTACTCTTGTTAAGAATTGAAAAGCTGGAGAAGTGCTATCAAAAAAGGGATTAGTAGGAGAAGAATATATGTTATTTTTTTGAAGTACTCTGTTAACGATTCAATATTCAGTTCCATTTATATTAGGTATAGGAACAATAGCTAAATCTGATGCTAAATTTTGTTCACCAAATGTTGAATTATATCTTGTAATTTCAAATGTTTGGCCATTAGTTAATAAACCTGTATTAGGATCTAAAAGACATATTGAAGCTCTTAATGTCCATCCTTCTACATGTCATACAATAACTTGATTGTTACTTGCATCATATGTTAAATCAACAATACTTGTTACTCTTCCAAATGAATTTTTAAATGGAACTGAAGAAATAATTTCCCCTTCACGAGAAAATAATGTTAAAAAATGATTAAAACTACCATCGCTACCTACGATATTTGATGAAACTGTTAATAATCCATTATCATATGGAACTGGAACTGGACGAATAGGTAATTGTTTATTAAAAATATCTTTTAATAGAGCTTGAGAAGAAAGACTTGTTGGATTATTTGCTCCTGCAAATAAATTACTATATGGTTTTACTGAAGCGGTTCCGTAAGGAGCATTTCCGAAAGTTTTATCATCTATTATAGCTATAGGATCTTTTACAGGTTTAGAAACATTTGAGGTTTTAAATCCTTTTATTGTTATTGATGTTATAACTGTTTTTGAAGTTGTATCATAAAGAGAAAAAACTGCTTGTCCTAAAATATCATTTTGTGATGAAACGGTTAATTGTATATTTGGAGGAAGAGTATTATTAGGAGAATTATTTTGATAAATATTTACATAAGTTAATAAATTTGATTGAGTATTTGCTATAGCAGAAGGTAAAATATTTTTATTAGATCCTGCTTTTTCAATTAATATAATATTAGAACTATCAAATACTGGTTTAAATCCTGTTACTTCGAATTCGATAACTTTATTAGGATTAGAAATTAATGTATTACCATCAGTTGTATTTTGTTTTGCAGCTGTTTTAAAATCAGTTGTTGATAGTTGTTGATTTGAAAAAATTTCATTTCCATATCTTCTTGTTGAATCAATAGTTTGATTTAGAGAAAGAGATATTTTTATTTTTCCTGATAAATTATCATATTGAGCTGTTATGGTTGATGTTTCATCTCAAAATTTTGGGGCATTAATAGAAGTTAAATTAAATATTTTTTTATTATTATTAATAACATCGTCTAATGCTTCTTTTGCTGATAAAGTTTTATTAAATTGATTTTCATTAATTGCTTGAGTTGTTACTAAAGGGGCACCAGCATTTTGAGCATTTTTTAAACTAGGTAAAAGTTGTCATGTATTATTTACATCTAAATAAGCAATTAAATCTAAAGCCATTATTGCTGTTTTTGTTCCAGCAATAGTCTCTGATTTCATGCTCATTACAGGTTGAGAAATAGGATCTATAGTATTACCTGGTTGATTATAAAGTTCTGGCATTGTTCCAATTGGACCTGTAGCACCTGCTCTTGTTACATAAGTTAATCCTTGAGCTGGACCTGTACCATATGTTTTTTTAGCAAATGCATCGTCTAATCCAAATGGTTTTCTTATTAAAATTCTTACTAATCTATCAGAAGCGTCTGTTGTTTTTACATCAGAAGCAGCTGGAATATTTCACACAGCTGATGTTCCACTAGTTTTAGCAGAAAGACTAGATAAATTAGTATAAATAGGATTTCCTGTTTTTAAAGACTCTATTTTTATTGTTGAAGCATCAAAATTAATTAATGTACTTGCTTTTGTACTAGGATCATTATTAAGATTCTCACGATAAAGAGCTTCTTGAAAAAAACGTAAAGATAATTTAGTTCTTTCAGGAGAAATACTTGTTGAATAATTAGTTGTGGAATTAGTTGAACCATAATTATAAATATCAAAAATTTCTTTAATTTCTCTTCCTTCATAACTAAGAGCATATACAGCAACGTTGTTTGCTCAATTAATAGGAGAAGTGCTTAAAGTAGAAATTTGAGTGTTATTTCAAGCTGAATCGATATAAGCTTGTGTACCTTGATCTTTTAAATTTGAAAATCCTGGATTATTACTTAATAATAAAGCAGGAAGGGCTATAGCCGAGGCCGTTGTAAGGCCAACTCCCAAACCTAATAATGTCTTTTTTTTATTTTTTTTAATCATAAAAACCTACAATTCTACCATTTTGCGCAATATAATTATATAATATTTTATTATTCAAAATTTGAAAAAAAAGAATGAAAAATAGAAAATTTATAAAAATAAAATTTCTATTTTTCGGGAATTATTTATAATTTATGCTTAAAATTATTATCTTTTACTTCTTTTTCCTTCAAGTTTATTTTTAACTAATTTTCTATAAGTTAAAGGAGCTGCTACAAGAAGAATTGTTAAGAATCCAACTGATATACCAATCGCGATTGCAAGTGTTGATACTAAATTAGATGATTCAATTAATCCTGAAACAATATATGAATTTGTAACATTATTTTTAATTATTAATGTTGGGCTTGTTGTTGATAATTTATAAGAAATTACATCTCCATTTGATAACATTGCAATTGATTGATCTGGAGAAATTAATTGTCCATTTCTGTATCAAGAAATAATAATTCCTTTAGCAAGCAATTCTTCTACTAATGATGGGTTATTAATACTAAAACTTCCTGCTCCATTTGTTCCTGTATATGAAAGTTTAAGTGTTTCAATATTTTGTAGTAAACTACCTTCTAATACTATTTCACCTTCTACTAATCCATTAACTGTAAATCCTTGGTTTTCTGGATAAATTTCTGTTCCTTCTACATATTTATTTTCATTTCCTTCAGGACCAAATTGTGGATCATAAGTTACTGCTCCTGTTGAATCAACATTAATAACAGCAAATTTTTTATTAGCTGAAGTATAAGCAACTGT